>JAITQU010000039.1 GCA_031288735.1 Christensenellaceae bacterium | reverse complement strand
ACAAAGGCATATTGTATGAGAATAACAAATGTCAGCGATTTTGATAACGATGGAAGAACGGGACTAGATGATATTTCGCAATTTTTAAGAGGACTCAAAATAATGTTAGATGATAGCGGGAAAACATCGATATCGCAGGATGGGAACACGCTGACAATTTTAAAGGGTAATGGGAACCATAAGGCTGGTGATTTTAGGAGCAGTGAGTGCATAACACTACTAAAGGAATGTGATATTGTATGCACGAATCCACCGTTTTCGCTGTTTCGAGAATTTATAACGCAGTTAGCATTATACGAAAAGAAATTTTTAATCATTGGTAATCAAAACGCCGTTACATATGCAGAAGTATTTCCACTCATAAAAGATAACAAACTATGGTATGGGGAAAGTATACATAGCGGTGATCGAGAATTTAAAGTTCCGCTAGACTATGTAATTCATAGCAAAAGTTTACGTGTTGATAGTGAAGGAAATCAATTTGTGCGAGTTTCTGGCGTGCGGTGGTATACAAATCTTGATATTGCAAGAAGACATTTTAAACTGAATTTGTATAAGAAATATAGTCCTGAAGAATATCCTAAATATTGTAACTATGCTGCAATAAATGTTGATTCCGCATCCGAAATTCCTTATGATTACGAGGGAGAAATAGGTGTACCGATAACGTTCATCGATAAATACAATCCAAATCAATTTGAAATTGTTAAATTTAGAAAAGGCGATGATAATAAAGATTTGTTTTACATAAAAGATGATAAGATAATACAGCCATACTTTAGAATAATAATAAAACCCAAAAGACGAGATTGCTAAAATGATAAAGACAAGAGAATGCAAAATCACTATTAAGGATTTAGTTAATGGTTTTTTAGACAATGCGGAAAATGGAGTCGTTTCATACAGTGGAAAACTAAACATTCGTCCAGCCTATCAAAGGGAGTTTGTCTATAAAAAGGAGCAAAGAGATGCAGTAATAAGCACAGTTGTAAAAGGGATTCCATTGGGCTATATGTTTTGGAAGGAAAATGACAATGGTACGTTTGAGATCATTGATGGTCAACAGAGAACGATTTCAATATGTCAATATCTAACAAACGTCTTTTCAATTGACTATTTTAGTTTTGAAAATTTAACGACTAGTGAGAAAAAAGATATTGAGAATTATGAAATAATGGTTTGCATATGCAAGGGTGAAGATAAAGACATTCTTGATTTGTTTCAACGAATTAACAATTATGGAGAAAAATTATCAGCTCAGGAATTGCGCAATGCTGTATACACAGGTCCATGGTTAAGCGATGCGAAGATAAAATTTTCAAAAATCGGCTGTGTCGCATGGAATATTGCAAAAACCTACATTAAGGGTGCGCTGAACCGCCAAGAATACTTAGAAACTGCACTAAAATGGATTTCTAATAATAAAATCAATGAATATATGAATAAGCATTGCAAAGACGAAGATGCCGAAGAATTGTGGGAATATTTTAAAAATACTATCGATTGGATAGAGAAAACATTCAAGGTTTACAGAACCGAAATGCTGGGGCTAAACTGGGGAGAGTTATATGCACTCCATAGAGAACAAAAGCAAGATCCTGATGAATTAGAATCTAGGATTGCAAAATTAATGGCGGATGTGTGCATTAAAAACAAGAAAGGTATTTACAAATATGTCCTTTGTGGGGAAACTAGAGAATTAGAAGTTCGATGCTTTGAGGATAGCGTAAAAAGAAGCAAATACGAGCAACAACAAGGTGTTTGTCCCGATTGCCTAACTAAAGGTATAAACAAAAAATATAATATTGAAGACATGGATGCTGACCACATAACTGCTTGGTCTAACGGTGGTAAAACGGATATTTCAAACTGCATCATGCTCTGTAAAACACATAACAGGTCAAAAGGGAATTCATAAGCTCAGTCATGAATGGCAGATAGAAAAGAAGCGGACACGTGAAAGATAAACAGCCAATAGAAAATCCTTATTGTCTACACTAAAAATTTAACCTTGCGAAGGGCTTCGATTACTCACCTCATAGCGCATTATATCGAACCGTGGGACGCACGGGGATAGCTTGGTAAAACATCCTGCCGTGAGGGGGAGTTCCCAAGAAGCCCCCGCCTCAAACGCCGTAGGCGTTAGGCGGCGGGAGTACGTCACATAGCCAATAAGAATATTCTTATGTAAAAAAGTTAAAGTTAAGAAAAACACAAAGGTCAAAGTGCCTCAGAATTAGAAACATTAAATGCACATACTACTTAATTTTAGCGAGATCCACTCCCAGTTGTCTACAAAGTTGTTCGGAATCGTCTCCAGGTGCGCTATTTACTATCAAAGCTGGTGAAACAATTATTGCGCCCGCCTTTTCCATACGGTCGCTCCAATCACGCATCCACTGTCCATCACCCCAGCCGTATGAACCAAACAGAGCTATTTTTTTTCCTTTTAAACTACTTTCAATTGAGCATATGAAAGGCTCAAACTCATCTTCTTCTAAGATTTCAGATCCCATAGATGGACACCCAAGGGCAATAATGTTAGCATTAAGCGCATCTGAAATATCGTCAAGAGAAACGTTAATTAGTTGAACATCAGCACCAATTTCTGCTGCACCTTCTGAAATTAGAGTTGCCATGCTTGCAGTGTTGCCAGTACCAGACCAATAAATGATGTTAATTTTCATAATAGAAATCTCCTTATAAATATTTTATATCTTTATTTTTAATAACAATTTAGAATAATGTAATGGAAGCATACTGCAATATATGATCAGACGGCCGTAGTACTTGATCATTTTGAAACCTCACTTCTATAACATAATCATTTCACATGCTTTCTTGTGATGAGCAAACGACTCTTCTCAACTTGCCACGTCAGTTCTTTTTCTCCCAATTTTGCGCAGTTTTTTACAAAAACTATCTTAGAGTTTGTAAGAAACTATGCTGATGATGATCAAGCGTTCTTGCAGGTGATAATTTAGCAGGATAGACATATTTCACAGGTAAATTCTGAGACTGTGTAATAAACAAGGCGTCCACCTGATTCATCATAAATTAGATCAAGACTGCCACACAAGATAAGTAAGTACACTCAATTGCGATGCATTTCAGAGAGCATTTTCTGTCTTCTTTGCGAAAGAATTGTAGCATACGGCAAATTCATCAAAGATGCATTTTTGCACCACACCCAATAAGAAGTGAAAATATAAGAGATTTGCAGTCCGTTCATCGCAAGACAACGTTAACCGAGAAATACATTTTTTGACTCTTGCAATGTAATTTGCTCTGCTTATCCAAGAGTTGTTTTTATAGTTAGCATTTGCTAACTATCTAATTTAAAAAATGCAGATCGGATTTGAGTTAAACCTCATCTGCAAGAAAATTATACCACGTTCTAATTTGGAATGCTACTACTAGAGTAATAATTTTAAATATTATGATTGGACCGGTTACTGTTCACACCTCATATGGGAAAACATAGTTATTGTCCGTTCGCTACATGATATTTTGGAAAAGGTCAGTGCTTTAGCGGATAAAGTCACAACATGATCGTTTTAAATGCAGAAA
>JAITQU010000033.1 GCA_031288735.1 Christensenellaceae bacterium | reverse complement strand
ACCTATCCTGTAATAGCAATAATTTCAAAGCCAAACTATTTTGATGTAACACTAACAGCAGTTCTAACAATAACTCCAGGTAGATACGATATAGAAAACAGTGACATCATAGTCGACATAACTAGTAAACTTGTCTACGGTGAAAGTTTGCCAAAGCTTATTGAAAAAGATAATAAAGGAGAAATTATATTCAAGATTGGTCAGACTCTAATAGCTGGCGAGCATTCTTATACTTGGGAGTTTAAACCTTATAATGAGAACTATGAAATTGAGACAGGAACGATATCATTAGTAGCTGAAAAGGCGTCAACGAAAATTGAGGTTCAATCTACCGCCGATATATCAAATATAGGCCTACAGTTGAAAGCTGGTATCGCTAGTCTTCCAGCGGATGGAGTAATCGTTACCTTTGTGGCTTCAAATGGAAAAACTTATTCGGATTCAACATCACTTAAGCCAGGCACTTATACAGTAATTTTCTCATATACTGGTAATGAAAACTATATGAATACAGAATATTCAACATCGATTACGATTCCAGAGAATTCTGACAATGCTGACTATATTCTCTTTATTGTTATAGGTAGCGTTGTGGGATTAATATCTATTATATCTGTAGTTATTATCGTTTCAAAGCGAAAGAAAAAAAGCTAAATGAAGACAAATAAAAGCTCAGCAAAGTTTGCTGAGCTTTTTTTATGAATGGTCGGACCGTCAAAATGTAAATTTAGAATATAATTTTAGTCTATTGATTTAAAAATTTTATAAGGACGTGTTTGCCGCTGTTTTGTTTGAAAGCTAAATGAAAATGCCGTAGTTTCATTGTCGAAAAAGGAATTCAAAATATCAGGAATTTTTGACATAATTACCTGGAATCTGCGGTTCTCGATTTCACCCTTACCCACACAAAATAGCGAAAAGGCATTATTTAATTTAGGACTTGACAAAGAAACACCAATGTGTTAATACAATTGTGTTAATTGTGTTATTCTTGTAACTTCATCGATTAAGGAAATTTAAAATGTCATACTTTCTTAAAAAAACCATACTTAAAAATAGAACATATTTAGCCATATATGACGGAGTATATGATTATCAAAAAAGGCATGCCGTGAATAAAACATATAAGTCGTTGGGATCGCTTGAAACATTAACAAAAAAAGGAATTAGTGACCCCAATATCATTCTATCAAAAGGAAGTTGATCGACTAAATCAGGAAAGGATAACGGAAGGTGCTCGGAAAGTAGCTGATATATCTCCTTAGACTTATCTTGGATATTTTCCATATGTATGGATTCTAAATAAGCTTAAAATGGAAAAATACGTTGACTTATACAAACTAGTAACGGATTTTAAGTTTGATCTAAATGAACTTGTTTTTTCACTTATCTTTGCAAAAAGTGTTTGTTCTTCTGAAAAAACACAGACATTTCACGATTTATTACCATGTTTATATAAGGAATATAATTATTCTAGAGATCAAATGTTAGACGGCTTAACTTACATTGGCAAAAGCTATGAAAGGTTTATAGAAATGTTTTTGGTGCGGGTAAAAAGAGTATATGGGATTGATACTGATAAAACTTATTTTTACAGCTCTAATTTCTATTTTGAAATAGATAAAGCAACCGATTTCAGCTGTAAAGTTCCGAGCCCAAATAGCCGAAAAGACATATTTGTTGGAATGAGTATATTGTTTGATGAAAGTCAAATACCAATAGCCATGAAATTATATCCAAAAAACGAATCTGAAAAACCAGTATTAAAAGAAGTTATGGACCAAATGAAGAAGTATAGTCGCACTACTAAGAGAACCATACATGTTGCCTGCAAAGGGCTAAATTATGCTAAGAGTATAACTTACGCTATGGAAAATGGTAATGGATATATATTTTCTAGAACACTAGAAGGACTTCCCGACAAAGAAGAAGCATGGGTTTTAAGTGATAGTGGATTTAAAAGTGTAAAAGACAACAATGACAATATCTTATATCTTTACAAATCATGCATAGATGAGCTTTCTTACACAACCGAATATGATAACAGAAGCATTAAAGTACATATCACCGAAAAACGACTATTAACGTTTAACCCTGCACTTGCAAAAAAGAAAAGAGAAGAAATTAAAATAATGGTTGATAGGATAAAATTCTTAACTCTATCGAAAGCTAAATGGGAGGAATATGGTGATGTAGCAAAATATGTAAGCTACAGAGACAGGACTGGAAATCAAACTATTCTTTCTCTAAATCAAGAGGCAATTGATAGAGATTTAAGATTCGCAGGATATAATTTACTAGTAACATCTGAGACACAAATGAACGATCACGATATATATGATACATATCATAACTTAAGCTCAATCGAAGAATCATTTAAAATAATGAAGTTTGATTTGGATAAAAGCCCCATATTTCTACAAAATGAAAATTCAATAAACGGACACTTTCTTATTTGTTTTTTCGCCGTAATGTTAGAGCGGATCTTTCA
Organism: Christensenellaceae bacterium; assembly: GCA_031288735.1. GTDB lineage: Bacteria > Bacillota > Clostridia > Christensenellales > DTU072 > JAITQU01. The sequence continues at coordinate 4,649 of JAITQU010000033.1, read as the reverse complement.
AGCTAAAATACTTGAAAATAAATTTATTCAGGCAGAAATAATAGATTTTTCTAAATCGGTTAAGGTATTAAAAACCGGTAATCAGTATATTAATATTTCAACAAAGTCAAAAATAATTGATGAGCTTTCCTTAATGTTTTCGCTTCCACTGAATTCTTATTACCTAAGTGAGGCACAAGTCAGTCAAATATTTGCTAAAAAAAAGTGAAGATCTATCTCGAAATGTTAACTAAATGCCTTAAAATAAAATGCAATAATTAATTTACTGTATTTTGGGAGCTAAATGGGGATTTAATTACGGAGATAAATAGGGAGATAAACAGAAACAGTACTGTTGGGGAGATAAAATTGAGTGCCTTTGCGCTTATGCCTATAGGCGCATTCAAGATTAACCGAAATGTCAAAGGATTTAGGAATATCTTTAATTTTATTGGCAGATTTATCTTGAGTCGGTGGCACAGAATTTTACCATTACCAACACGAAATAGCGACGATGCGTCATATACTTCCACTAACGCTTGAATGGTAGTAGGTGCGAATATTAAGAGATGTTTTCGTAGTATTCTTCAAATTGAAACACACTACTTCAAACTAACTATCTTCTACCATATTTAAATATTATTTAACACTACTATTTAATTAATTCATACTTAAACAAATTCGACTCCAATTCCGTAACGAAATATTTTTTTAACAATTCTTTTAGTTTTTTGCATTCCACATTTAAGTCTTCATACTTAAACTTGTCCTTTAAAATATGAGATTTGTCTTTTGTAGAAGATTTAATTTTGATATTTATTTCTTTTTCAATTTGAGCAAATCCATACGTCCAGTCTTTATTAAATTCTGATTTTAATCTTGCCAAATTTAAAATTTTTAACCATTGTTCATATAAAACACAGTCGCTATCAGAAGTTTCCATTTTTAAAAAAATTTCTTGGGCAATTGTTTTTTGAGCAAGACATAGTTCGTTTTTTAATTGAAATCCAGAAAAACATTTGTTTTTTTGTGTTATACAACTCCAGATAAAGCACTGCCTTAAAAATCTACAATCCTCTTGGTATTTACGACCGCCATCAGCAGACTTATAGAGGACCTCCCTTTCTGTATAATCCTTTGGAACGTAACAGTTTGCGACCCATAATGGCAAATTGTATAGTATGTTTTCTCTGGTCAATCTGTAGAAAGTAATGTGCGAATCACTTGTACGATTTGTTAATAGACCAGACAGCTCATTGATTTTAAACAATTGAGTATTAAAAAATCCAAGTACCTCATCGTTTGTGTTGTCCACTTTTATCAAGCTTGAAATTTGGCTTTTGCATCTTTTAATAATGACTGTCTTTTCTAAATCACTTTTAGTTTCAATTATTTCTGGCAAATTATTTTCCGATGGCACTAAGCTTGCTAATAGTATACTACTTTCACTTGCATTAAAATGCAGTCGGTTGCATAGATAAGAATTGTCAACATTAGCTTTAATAAGATTTCTTACCTTCACATAAGTAGGTGGCGCAAACAAAATATATTTGGAAATGTTAAAATGATTAAAGGCGCTCCATAAAAACTGATTGCTTATTTCCCTGCTTTCTTGAGCAGTGAATTTATTCGCTATCATTTGTTTTTCAATAAACGTTTTCTCTTGCTTTGTTGATTTTGATTGATTACTTGTGTTGTCTCTGAATGGTGGATTTTCAAGCATTATGATTTTAATTTTTGGATCGGTTAACCATTTGTTTAATTCTAAGCTTTTCTCATAACTATCTTTACTAACAATAAAACGAATTTTATCAGGCTGAAAACAAAAATTGTAAAATTTTTCAGATAACGCATCACCATCAGTTATCATTCCTGTTGTTTTGTCTAACGAGGATAACTCGCTTGGCAATATCATCCTAACTCTGTTGTCATATAGCTTTATAAGAGTGTCGCGCTCTAAATAATCAAGTGTGTTCAAAACGCAGTGCTGTAACTCGTCCTCTTTTAAAAACTTTTCTAAATTTCCAGTCCCAGCACACCTGTCAATAATAATATAATCTTGAACATCATCAGACTTGTTAATTTTTTCAATTTCCATTCTTAACATTTTTGTGCTAATAATAACATACTTATCTGGTGTAAAGAATGCACCGTATCTTTTCTTAAGGTCATCACTGCCCAGCATATTCATATTAAACGTCAGCCATGCATCATTTTTACATGTATCCTTTTCTTGGTCAATCTGGTGCTCATAGGCAAATGGATTAATGTATAATACATGAGGATTTTTAAATTCATTGATTATGTCGTGCTTTGATATGGTTTTTTTGTTGCTTAACAAACAATATTTTAAATTATATGCTGTAATACTTTCCTTACAAATCCATCCTTTCTCATATTTCTCATTAGAGAGAAATATTTTAAAATCATTAGGGTTAGTCCAAGTGCCTTCAGTTTCTAAAAAATACTTAGACATCGAATAAAGCTTGAATTTTTTATCATTGAAACTTATTTGCAATAGCTTGCTTGGTAAATTCATTGCTAAAGCATTAAGTTTATTATAATAACGGGTGCATTGTTCATCAATCGATTCTTTTCTTGTTTCAGTTCCAAATTCGTTTTTAAACTCAAACATTGTTCCAAATACGATGCCATCTGTGTTTCCTGAATAGTCAGGTATGATTTGTAGAAAATCAAAGAAAAGTACCTGCTTTGCAGTTTCCCCAGCGATGCCTAACTTCTCAATTTCCTCCCAATTAGTGTGTGGAAAAAAACTTGGTTCGCGTTCGATAAAATTTTTACGATAAATTGATTCTTCAATAATTGTCATAAGTATACCTGAAAAGCTAAATTTATTTTATTTTTAACGAGTCGCAAAATTGAAACTAAAAAGTTTTGATATATTTAAGATAATGTATTTCGCATGTCTAAACCACCCTTCGGATATAAACTTTGAATTTCTTAGTCGAAAATATCACTATTTTTCTTGTCGAATATAATAATAGACTATTGTCTTGAATAAATCAAATAAAATTCAATATTTATAAGAAAACATGCAGTTTTTTTTTTTTTTGAATTGACACATGCTGTTTTATGCTGTTTTATAATGTTGTTTTTTAAAGCTACAACTGAATTTAGTATTATCAAGATATTCATATTAAGTACATATAGATAAGATGGATTGTGTGCTCATCCTTTTGCATCACTATATATATCTAAAAAAGGAAACATATTCAAACGAGCTAATAGGATATGTTGTAAAATTTGTAAATCAGCGAAAATATACAGGAATTTTAAAAGGTTGGGCCACAACAAATAGATTTTTTAATTTCAAGGTGTCATTATTGTAAAAAAGCGATGTCTAAGAAAACCTTTCCAAAATGCAAGCGAAGCTGCAATTGATGTGAATGGTGCATTGTGATCCAAAAAATTAAAACTGTAACAGAAGAAAAAGGTAGTTTAGCCTCGATTTTTAAAGTTTAAAAAGTAGCAACTTTAATCTTTTAAAGCATCGAATTTTGGTAAGCTTTTGCCTTAAGCTAGCGAAAACGAATATATGAAAATAAATTAATATACAGTTACTGTTCATACTGCATAGGGGAAAATATAGTTATTGTCCGTCCGCAGCATGATATTTTGGAAAATGTCAGTGCTCTGGATAATGTCACAACATGATCGTTTTAAATGCAGAAAATGCTCTTTAAAATGGCAATTTTTAAAATTTGTTTTAGATTTAGGTCATTAACAATTTAATTTTTGTTGTTTTCATATGGGGTGTGAACAGTAACAAAGATTTATTGGATTTTAGCTCGAAATAATAAAAAAAGACCAAAGTTGGTCTTAAATAATGACTCTTAGCTATTTTGTGTGGGTAAGTATACAAAAATAATGAAAAATTATATGCAGTTTAAGCTCCAAATTGGGTTGTTGTAAAATCAATTGAAGTGGACAAAGATTAAGTAAAAGAAAGAAAACTAAGCTATAGCCTAGTAAATTTGAAACATGGATTTATTAATATATAGCGGATAAAGTGTAGGTTTTACAGGTGTGCGCTTCGATTGTCAAGGACCCATATTTATTCCCTCTCTTGTTTTTTTATCATGACGGACGCAAAAAAATAAGAGAGTGAACATAAACTGCGGTTTTACTTTTGACAATCTATCTTGCTATGGCAAGAAGTTTCTTGCGAAAGGTCGAACTACACTGATAATAATACAAAATAGCCACGACCTTTCTTGAAACATTAACAATAACAATACTGGCAATCTCTACTCCCACCTATTTATACAAATTAGTACACGCTCACATTTCGCTTTGGTCGGAGTTATCCTACTAAAAGAAGCACACCCTTAATTTTAATTTGAATACTATTTATGGTATAAATTTGTGATCGCTCTAAAAGCATAATGTAGTTTCTAAAGCTAGTGTTGAGGCATTTGTGTGTAGGAACAGAAAAATGAAAAACACTAAAGATATTGAAACATGGTATCGAACTGCTGTACAATGTAGGCAATATAGGAAAAGGACTGGGGTAGTTCTTATGTGCAAAAACTAATACTAATCCTCTTTTAGCATCGCACTAAAAATAGCAAATTAAAGCCTTGAGTAATTGTTGTTTACTTGTAAATATGATATAATTATTATATTAATTTAGGAGTGAACTGATAGAA
>JAITQU010000261.1 GCA_031288735.1 Christensenellaceae bacterium | reverse complement strand
AGACGAGCTGTGACACTGAACTGATTTCAACTTGTAATCAGATAGAACTTGACGATGCTGTTTTACACTGACACCTCCTAACTTCGGGAGTTTCAAGTAACCATTGCGAGCTCTATGTTTCCGCAAACAAGGTTTGTCGTATAACTGTAGTGCCCCTGGTGCTTACTTTTGAACCGTGGAAAGCCTATTGATTTATCAGAAGAAATTTGGGAAAACCGCTTCGAGATGTAACTGCACCTTCGACAGTGCGAGTGAATCCACTTCTCTCAGCCACTCAAACTAGGTTTTGTATTGCTGAGGCTTGTATAACGACTCCTTAGTGAAGTCATAATGCAGGGTTTTTTCTGCGAACATACGGTTTTAGACAAATCGGCAACAACTAAAAGTTTTTATAAACAGCACACTGTTTTTAAGTTGGCGTAAGTCTAAACGAAACGCCTTATTCATATGCATTTTCCTTGGCTTTTTCTGTATTGTTTAATTACTTCTATAGGAGCACCGCTAGCGGTCAACAAACAAAAGCTCGGGCTCCAAAAATATTCTTTCCAAAGAATTTTGTGTATTTGCGGGAACTCTTTTTTTACAAAGCGGTTACTTGCGCTCTTGTATGCGTTGATAAATTTGCTGATCTCCGTTTTGTCTCAGCACTGAAAAGTATATGTACCTGCTGTGTTGATTCCACTGCTAAGGGTGATTTTGTAGCTTGGATATATATTCAAAGAATTCTTTGAGCGGCTGATTGCATCGAATGACCCTGCGTCGATACTTTACAACAAGCACAAAGTGAACACATCTTGAACCGCATGATTTTACTATCATCCAAGTCCACTCGAAAATCAGACCTCCCTTATATGCACTTATTCTTTCATTAATTCTCCGAAGTGTCATTACAGGACGGTCGAATAATGTGTGCCTTCATCTCACTGCCTATAGAGGCGGGAGACATTTCACTCATAAGGTTAAATTTCGCAACAGTAAATTCACCTTTTTCTATGCCGGTTTTTTCGTTTTCTTCCATGTCGGTTTTTTTGCTTCTTCTTTGCCCTCAGCTTTGCCATCGTAATAATTCAGAAACTCAGAAAGAATCTGTTTATCGCAGATATCACTTCATATGCGTAGTTTTTCATCGCAGGAAAGTTCTATCAATTTTTTGCAAGCACGTCCTATGGTCGGATTCTTTTTAGTTAGCGTTTTTAATTCATCCTCGCTAGCCGCAGAGAAAAACTTCGCCCAGTCATAAAGTTTTGACCTATCGGATTTTAGCGGCAACTTGCTCAATTCCAAACTGTGAATTTCCATCAAACCTGTTAATTCCTCTTTAGCTTCATTGCTAAACAGTGTGAATCGATTATGGTAATTTGTGGAGTTGATCAGCGTTCCATCTGTAATAATGATGCAGATGGCACGATTCACCCTTTTGTGTTCTTCCCCAGCACTGGCCGGCAACGTGATTAGTCTTGACGTATAATATACAATCCTGTCTATCGGTGGTGGAGTAATCATACTATGTAACTCTATGCGTAATAATTTATTATACGTTGTTCTCAACCTTATGATCACGAGTCCTTCATTTCCAAAATCGTGGTCTAGCATCTGTTCTGTGTCCTGATACTCAATCGTATCGTAATCGAAATATTGCAGATCGTCATCTGTCAGGCCGAGAATTGATTCCAAGAAACCTACCAAAAATTCTTTGTTTCGTTCATCACCGAATAAATTGCGAAAAATTACATCGTTTTTTGCTGGTATTATATTGATCTTGTCCATCGAAAAACCATCCTTATCTATACAAAATTTATTTCAATATTATTTTAATATATATTTCTACAGTAATCAAGTACAAATTTGAAAATGAAGACAACCTCTAAAACCCATCGTTACTGTTCACACCCCGAAGGTTGACAGTTAGCATTTTTAAAGTTGGGAGTATGTATTAATTTGTATAAACCGAGGAGGATAAGGGGTTTTTAATTAATATCGTAACGTATGTATTTTGACGTCTAACCATTATATAACGACTTAAAGATTTTCTGTTAGAAAAAATCACATTTTCCAATACTTTGTCATCGAATTAGATTATAAGCCCTTGAATTCGTGTCCGCACCATTATTTAATACGCTTTTTCTATTTCTTTTCCAAAACGGATTTAATTTAGGATTTCATATTGTCTATGGCCTTAGATATTACTACGGTGTTTTTGTCTTTGCGATAAAATTTGTTTTTAGTAGAAATAAAAATCGCTACCTTTAATTTTTTTTATTTAATCCATCCGACTTAAAAAGATTCGACGGTATTGGATTTCCAATCCGTTAAGACATAGACTAATTGGCAACCTCCAAATTTTCCAAATTTTTTTGTTTATAAAACTTACTAATACTTCCTACTCCTCCCCTGTTTACACAAATTAATACACACTCCCTCCTTCCTTCCTCTTTTATGCCGTGTAGACTTTTTTTAAATCAGATACCAACTTTTTTTATCTTTATTCGGTATGTATTTTAAGCTATTTCTTATTTGATAAACTTAAAAATGTTTTAAATTTGCCTTGGGGTATACTGCTTTTATAGCTACATCAAACCCTCAAATTGTCGGTGCATACTATTAAAATGTCTTCTACACCTAGCATTTAAGTTCACTCAAAATACTTGACCAGTATTTTGAACCCTCTTTATCTCCTACCCATGCCCCTAATATATCTCGATTTCCGTCTAAATCAATGCCAATCGTTATATACGTAGCTTTTT
>JAITQU010000029.1 GCA_031288735.1 Christensenellaceae bacterium | reverse complement strand
AACAATACAAACACGATCATATTGTATTAGTTTGTGATAATGCATGGTGGCACAAATCGAAATATACTAAAATTCCCAAAGATGTATCGATAGTATATATTCGCTTACACGCCAGAAATGAACCCAATAGAACAAGTATGGAGAGAAATTCGAACCAGATTAGCGAACCGTTCTGTCCGAACATCGAAACGTTGCTAACAGAATTACGCAAAGTAATTGATGGCATTCCTCCAGATGTATTTGCATCCATTACTCAACGCGATTGGATAACGGAAAGTCTAGATTTAAAGGACAAATAGTATTGGTTATATTTTTGTGAAAACATTCAGGTTTCACATGCCTTAAAATATTGGACAACTGGTGAACTCGGGAGATAGACACACACCTTAGGAGTTAATACTATGCAAAGAATTAGAAAGAGTATATTAAAAAAGGTCTTTAGATATGTTGTCGCAGTTTTATTTGTAGGATCTCTTTGTCTTGGATTTGTAATACTTGCAACTTTCAACAATTTTTATATTGAAATCGATGAAAAAACACAATATCAAACTCATTTTGGATTTGGAACTAGTTCTGCTTGGACTTTTCAAGATGTAGGCAAGGAGGAGGAGTCAATTAAATCGAAGGTTGTAGACATGCTTTATTCAAAAGAAGGGTTAGGACTTAATATCTTCAGATACAACATTGGCGCTGGTTCTATTGATAGCAAATTTGATGACGAGTTTCCTTATAATGAAGAATCCTTTGTTCAATCTAGAAGAACAGAAAGTTTTTTTATAAAAGAAAATTTTATTAACTACGACAGCTTTTCTGAAATGGAAAATTACGATTTTTCAAGGGATGCTAGCATGCGTGAAATGTTTTTTAGATGCATAGAAGCTGGTGAAATTGAGCGCATAGTGTTTTTTGCAAATTCACCGCACTTTTTAATGACAGAATCTGGGAAAACAACAGGAGAGCGAGCACTGCAAAATAATCTTAAAGAGGAGGCTTATGAAGCGTTTAGTCAATATTTATTAATCATAACGGATAAATTATCGCAGATGTATTTAAGCGACCTTGATAATACACCAGAGATACTAATAAGCCCTGTAAACGAGCCACAATGGGATTGGGGCGGTGACAATGCATCGCAAGAGGGGTGTCATTTTGATCCAGTTGAGTTGGGGAAATTCTATGAAGTCTTCTTTAAAAATCTCAAGGAGTTTAATTTAAAAAATGGAACCTCATATGAAGGAGACATTTTTGAGTGCGGGAATTATTTACTTGTCAATCCTAAAGCAAAAGTTGCAAAATATCTAAAGGAATTTGCAAAATACGATTATTTCAAAGAAATTGACACGATTTCAATACATTCGTATGGAGCTGGGACCAATACTTTAGCACGTAATTCTTTTTTAAACTTAGTAAATAAGTACGATATAGAAAATATCTCGATGAGTGAATTTTGCGAGATGAAGCAGGGACGCGATAACTCTATGACTCACGCAATTCACACCGCTAAGGTCATTATGCGAGATATAAACAATCTTAACGTAACTGACTGGAGTTGGTGGCTTGGTGTGTCTAATTTTGATTACAACGACGGACTGATATATTTGGATAGCGAAAGTAATTCTAATACGAAAACCTTATCAGTATTAAAACGCTACTATGCTTTCAAGCAATTTTCGCAATATCTTTCAAATGGGGATGTGAGAGTTAAAATTATAAGCGGAGGAATTACAGCCTTTTCTGGAGTAGAATACTGCGCATATCGTAAAGAGGATGGAAGTATAGTGCTGATACTTATAAATAATTCAAACGCAAATCGAAAAATATTTTTAAAAGGTAGAGACATAAAAAGTGGGAGCTTTACAAATAGTGAACAAAATGTAGTGCAAGGTTCATTTTCTGGGAATTCAATCTCACTACTCCCTAAAAGCATAACAACACTGATACTCTAATATATGCTTCGACCATCTAAATATATATATATTTACGGTCGAACCATGTATACGTTCCTAAAATTGCTAATTCTTTGTTTGTTACAATCTTGCGGTGTTGGATACCTACCCGCCATCGTTATACACTTCAAGTATATCGCTAGTTGATGCGAAATATTTCCTTGTTTTAAGGATTATTAGAAATCCCTTTCGTGGTTGTAGTAAATGTTTTGTCGCTTTTCGTTTCAGTATGGGTATGACCACATCAAAGTTTTTAGATGCCACAACTCCTAGAATATAAACAGTATCTGCATTTGCTATTGCAAATTGTAATTTTTGATTTTCGCCACCGTCTTTCATTCACTAGTGAACGGTCCAATTGCTATAATATTAGCGCAGTCAAATGTCAGTCGGTTGTATAATAATCATGTTGTTGTCTTTTATATTTCCGAGCCGTCCTCTGACTCCGAAATGGGTGGATCGAATTTTTTAGACGTTTTTTGTATGCTTTCGTGTTTTTCAGCAATTCGATGCGCTGGCGTAGTGCGGCGCAAAGTTTCCTGTTACGCATTTCAAATTTCGACGGCTCCCAAACCGCTTGCGAAAGAATTTTTTTATATTCATCCTCGATTCCTTCAAGCAAGTCAACGACGAGCCAAGAAAAATCCTCTACAAGCTCGATTTGGGATGTGTGCCTGCTCCTAAAAGCTTTCTTTGAATTTGCAGACTTGCCGTAAATGGCTGCACTAACCTCACGACACCACATAGACGTACCACTGTCGTAGATTGGTTGAACAGATAGCCACGATAAAGCATTAGCGTCACGAATAAATCCAAAGTTATTGAAATGTCTGTCAGTATTGTCGATAATATAATCCAACGTAAGCATCATGTCAATGCGACGCGTACATCAGCTATCCCCAGCTCCTCGGCTTTTTGCATGAAACTTTCGTACGCGGAAGTAATGTTATCTTTTTTTATCAGGCGTTTCAACAGCCATGCTGTGACAAGTTCTGTATCACCTGTAATAAAATCTTCATAGACACAGCATTTCTCACCATCGATTTCGATGATTTTATATTCAATAAATGGTATGCTTAATCTCTTGCATATCCTCGACGCCAGCACTTCGTTCGCTGGCTCCTGATTAAACGGTTTACTGCTACCCTTAATCAAACATCGCCGCCCATCGATTATTTTCCACTCTTTTTAAGTACGCCATCCGATGTATTATCTGGCGAGAACAAACTGAGCGCAGTGTCCGCTACATCGATTTCTTTGAACAAAATGTGTCCAACGTCCTCGGAAAATGAATTATGAAAGAAATTGACATCCGCCCAACGAACCTCTTGATTCTTAGCACATATCCAATATTGATCAGATAAACTAAGGCCTGAGCTTTTTTCAAGCAACTCCTGTGGATAAACTAATCCATGAGATAATAAAAATTCTTATAGTTTTTCACGACTTGTGTGTATTGCGCGGCCGTTCCACCAATCACACAATGCTTTAAAGTCCAAGACTAATGTGCTAACAGTGCCGACAGGAAAATGCGCTTTGTTAATTAAAATCAACTCCCAAAAAGTATAATATATATGCACTATTTTATGGCTTGCATCGAAACGCCTAGACACTGAAACATTTCTTTTAACGGTTTAGTCATATTACAGATTTTCCACG
>JAITQU010000256.1 GCA_031288735.1 Christensenellaceae bacterium | reverse complement strand
TTTATGATTTACAGATTTTAATGATCATATAGCGTGTAATTTCTAAAAAACTCTGAATTTCTCAAAATCGAGACGATTATACGATAGAGGCGCTTGACTTAGTCAACGACGTATTGCATTAATTTGTCTATTAAGAGAAAGATGGCATGAAAAACAATACTGAAAATGCAGATCAAAACGCCTGCATTAATTGTCAAGGATGCGAAAATTGTATGGACTGCGATTCGTGTTTCACTTCGATCCGCTGTCACCATTGTTGGCGGTCGGAGAATTTGATAAATTGCACAGCCTGCGGTGACTGCTATCGTTCTCGCAAATGCAAGTTTTGCTTTGACTGCGCTTTCTGCTACAAGTGCTTAAAATGCAATGATTGCACGCAATGTCGTGATTGCGTAAGTGGTGAAAGTCTTACGAAATGTCGCAATTGCACTTTCTGCAAAAACTGTAAGCAATGCCGAGATTGTGATCGCTGCATCAGTTGTGTGGATTGCGTCGGATGCGTACGTTGTTCCCATTGCGTTGGATTGACCGGAGCCGTCGACGTAGACGGAGAAGCGATGAATGCATGAAAACGAGTAAAATCTTCTGATTTTTGCTTTTTCAAGTTCTCTATGCTAGAATTTTTGTTAGGTTTTTAAATAAAATTGAGGACAAAAATGACAAAACACGAGTTTCTAAAGGATATATCTGAAAAATCAGGTTTTACACTGAAGGATTCGGAAAAATTTCTGAACACTTTCCTTGAAGTAGCAACAAAAACTCTCGCAAAAGGCGAAAACGTTGCTCTTGTCGGCTTCGGAATATTCTCCAGAGTAGAGCGCGGCGCAAGAATCGCTCGCAATTTTCGAACCGGAAAAAATATTAAAGTTCCCCCATCTAAATCAGTGAAATTCAAAGTCGGAACAAAGCTCAAAGATGCTGTTAAATGAGATTCTTGCAATAGCTTGGACTCGCTCTTCTTAGTTTGCCTTTAAAGTATAACAGCAGTTGCTCTTAATGAATCGTCGATAATCAAGAATCCGGCAATTGATTTCCGTTATATTATTTTGCCTCATCTAAATCTAACATGTGATTTCCGCAACCGACTTGCAAAAACAGCAAACACATAATACCTGATTAGTTGGAATGAAAGCACAAAGAACACACTACTTATTATGTTGAAAAAGTATTAAAAACACTGAACTGTCACCATGCATAACAGGCTTACTTTTTATTGCGAAGTATCGGAACTCAAGAGGATAGCAAGGCAACAAAACCACAGCAAAGTTTTTCACGACACCCTATACTGGCCTCCTAAACACACAACACCCATCCTGGATTTATCTTGAAACGAAAACTCTAATTGTGCTACCTCATTTAACAAATTCAATACCGTTAAAAGCTTCTAAAAAATTCTTCCTATTATTAAGCATATCACTTGTCATAATTCGCACGAAATCAATATCATTTTGTTCAGTCTCACCCTGCAACTTTGAACCGTCGCCTGTAACATCTATAGAAAAGCGTTGCGCATAATCCAAATCCCTTAAATTATCTCGATCATCCCAGCTTGCTTTCGCAGCTTTTTCATAAAGACTCTCTGCAACATATTGAGCGGCTTCTTTTACCTCTTTCTGTTGATCTTTGAGAGATTGCAACTCGCCTTCAATTGCCTTTGCATCTTTTTTCTCTTCAAAACATTTGCAAAAAGCACTCGCCGCCATAGAACCGGATAGCTGGTGCAATTCATGAAACAATTGTTGCGGATTATTTGCATGTTTCCTTACACATGCCTGGAAAGAATCATCCATAGCGCTTCCATTGCCTACTGCAAAAAGCACTAAAAACATAAGATACTTATACATTTTTCTACCTCCTACTACTTAATCCAAGATGTGAATAACTGCTCTTCTTCTACATTATCTACCAGCTTTTGTTTTGCAGTCATTAATCGCACAAGCTGTATTGGAACATGCCTGATTATGGCATCCGAATGAGAACTCCTTATTTTTTTGCCTTTAGAAAGCAACAACGCACCTTCTGTAAATCCATCATAGTAGATTATACCTTCTCTTATAAAAACAGAAGTAATATTTCTGAATTCTTTCATATTCGTCCAAATACGTTCTAACGACGATATATACGACTCATCACAATATCTTTTGCGCAATTCCATAATTAATGGAACAACCCCCTCCAGCATCAAGTCAGCATCGATACATTTCACTAGATGATGATGTATTTCGTGACTCGCTCCGGAACCAGAATATGTCATTTTCTGTGTTCCATACGAATGAAAAATCTTTTCTCCTGACACCTTTGAAAAATAGATCGGCCCCGTTATGGCATATGCTTGTATCGGTGAACCAATCTGTATGTTGCATCTTCCTGGCACACGTTCGTGAAGGCTTTCCATGCCTAATTTCAATTCAAACTGCCTTTCTGTAAGTAGTGGACAAATGGTAAGAATAGCATCTTTAAGCTTTTTATTCCAATTTCTACTAACAGAAGCTTACCACCCGACGAATCATAGGAACATCCACAAAGTATGGGAAAAAGTGGCATAGAACAAAGAGTTAGTTATAATTCGCAGTCCTTGCTTAAAAGATGAGCAGAAGGATCTCCAGAGT
>JAITQU010000254.1 GCA_031288735.1 Christensenellaceae bacterium | reverse complement strand
GCAGTGGAATCAACACGGCAGGTACATATACTTTTCAGTGCTGAGACAAAAACGGATATCAGCAAATTTATCAACGCACACAAGAGCACAAGTAGCAGCATTGTAAAAAAAGAGTTCCCGCAAATACACAAAAGTCTTTGGAAAGAATATTTTTGGAGCCCGAGCTTTTGTTTGTTGACCGCTGTCGGTGCTCATATAGAAGTAATTAAACGATACATAAAAAGCCAAGGAAAATGCATATGAATAAGCGTTTCGCTCAAGACTTACGCCAACTTAGAAACAGTGTGCTGTTTACAAAAACTTTTGGTTGTTGCCGATTTGTCTACAACCGTATGCTCGCAGATAAAACCCTGCATTATGACTCCACTAAGGAGTCGTTATACAAGCCTCAGCAATACAAAACCGAGTTTGAGTGGCTGAGTGAGGTGGATTCACTCGCACTGTGAAACGAGGGGTTACATCTCGAAGCGGCTTTTCAAAATTTCTTCCGCGAAAAATCAACAGGCTTTCCACGGATCTAAAGTAAGCACCAATGGCACTACAGTTATACGACAAACCTTGTTTGCTGAAACATTGAGCTCGCAATGGTTACTTAAAACTCCCGAAGTTAGGACGTGTCAGTGTAAAACAGCATCGTCAAGTTCTATTTGATTACAAGCTGAAATCAGTTCAGTGTCACAGCTCGTCTTTAAAGTATTACGCATCCATACTTTAGAGCATGAAATGACCGTTGAATCCATTAAGCCTGCAAATGTTCTGGGGTTGGATTTTTCGATGCCCGAACTGTAGGTTGACAGCAATGGCCAACCCTCATAGCACGATTTTATCGGGATCGCAAGAGAAACTCGAAAACCACGCAAGTTATCCCTTTGCCAGAAAAGCGTCAAGAATAGAGCAAAGCAGTGGAAAAAGTGGCGGGGTTCCAAGCATATCTCGAATAGCGTAAAGACTTCTGCACAAGCAGAGTAGACGGATAGAACGTTACGATGCAGTATGCATTGAGGACTTAAATATGCGGGGAATGGCGCAATCTCTGAATTTTGGAAAAAGCGTATTTGACAACGGCTGGAGAATGTTTAGGTTTCCTCGGATACAAGTTGACAAAACAAGGAAAGTTCTGACGATTGATAAGTGGTTTCCGTCCTAAACTGTGTCATGTATGTGTCTATGTAGCGACAAACTGACATTACGACAGGTCGTGGACATGCGAAAGTTGTGATGCACATCATCATAGAGACATCAACTAAGCCGCAACATTCGGTGCGAATGGCTTCGATTACTCAACTCATAGCGCATTACATCGAACCGTGGGACGCACGGGGATAGCTTGTTAAAACATTCTGCCGTGATGGTAAGTTCCCAAGAAGCCCCCCGATTCAAACGCTGTAGGCGTTAGTCGGCGGGAGTACGTCACATTGAGTCACAAATATAATTAGAAAATTCTAAGGTGCCTAAAGTTAAGTGATATAATACCATGCTTTGATTAGATGAAAACAAACACTTTCATCCTTTGTGAGCTTAGATAACTTAGAGTGATTAATCTTCTTTCACAGATGGATATATTTTAGTAAAGTATGGTTGTAAAAATTTTTTTGGGGGTAGAATCTAAAATGAAAATAGGTAAAACAAAAACTCTTAACAATGGTGTGGAAATGCCTTATTTGGGTCTTGGGGTGTATAGGTCTGGCGCAGAAACATATAAAGCGGTAAGGATTGCCCTTGACGCTGGCTACAAGCATATAGATACTGCGAGCTTTTATGAAAATGAGCGGGATGTAGGCAAAGCTGTTAAGGATAGTGGAATAGACAGAAGCGAAATCTTTATAACAACGAAAGTTTGGAATAGTGATATCAGAGCTGATCATGTAATAGAGGCTTGCCATACGAGTTTGAAAAACCTTGATGTCGATTTTATTGATCTTTATCTCATACATTGGCCAGTTCCTGGTAAATATATTGAAGCATATAAGGCTTGTGAAACGCTTTATGCTCAAAAGAAACTAAGGTCGATAGGATTAAGCAATCATCTAAAACCCCACCTTGATAAGTTGCTACCAGTCTGTGATATTTTACCAGCTGCCAACCAATTAGAAATACATCCTTACTTGTCTAATACCAGTGAAATTAACTACTGTATAGGTATGAATATTTTCCCAATTGCATGGGCACCTCTAGCCGTGGGGCGTGTTTTAAAGGAGTCTATAATTGATACTATTGCAAAAAAATATTCTAAAACTCCCGCTCAAATAGTCTTGAGATGGCATATCCAACGTGGCGTAGCGGTTATTCCTAAATCTGTCAACCCTGAAAGAATAGTTGAAAATACTGCCATTTTTGACTTTGAATTAGCCCCTCTTGATATGGCAAGCATTGATTCTCTCAACAAAGATAAACGCGATGGTCCTGACCCATTAAACTTTAATTTCTAGGTTATCAAAAAATGCTTTTTATATACCTTATCAAAGAATGGCTTAGTATTAAGTGTAAAATAAGGTCTCCTTTTAGAGTTGTTTGTTTCAAATCGATTTAAAGAAAATACTAAAACGTCAACTATACTAATATGAATATTTCAAACCCCTAACAAAGCAACATTAATATGTTTTTAAAATTGTTGTCAAAGACATCCTATCAAAAGCAAAGTGGATATATACCATTTTGTACAATGCATACAAAATAAATTTAACAAATTTTTATAGGAGCACTAAATTACGCTAAATAAAAACCTTGTTTATAGCGGAACTATAATCCTAACATTTTTGCTTAACACTTTACGAATTTAAGGAAACTAGCCATGCGAACAAAAGAATTCATGAACACCTCACAAACGGATATACGCTCACATCGAAAAGATTGTGCTGTGTTTACAGTACTTCTCCTACTGCTAATAGCCGTTTTTTTAATGGCACTTTTGTTAACAAATCAAAATGTTGCTTTTGCTGAAGAAAACATACCTTTAACTATTAACACAATACCTGAGTTAGATACACGAGAAAATTCCTTTTATGAGGTTGGTGGGCACATATATTATCCGTACGTGGATTTAATATTTGGTGGAAAGCCTAACAATACTGACTATTACTATGAATATGATTTAAGTGAATCTGGTGGGTGGAGAGCACTAGCTCCTGAGAGCAATCGTGTTCGCATCGAAGAAGAACTCGATGGTAAGATAATTGCAGTACGCTTAAATTCTCCAACAAAGGGTCATACAAATACAACTACTCATAGTAAGTCTCTCTATATTGATCCAGCACCAGAGCTTGAAAATATATCCTTAGTTGTAACAAATACAAGCGAAAACAACTATGAATTTGAATTTTCATTTGATGTTGCGTCTTGCATTACTGGGGTACGATCTATAGAGTTATTAACCCCATTTGGCAAACAAACACTTCCTAGCGATGCAAACTCATTTAATATAACTAGTGCTAGCAATAATTCAAGCAATATTTCTGGTGAATACTGGTTTGTAGTCACTAATATGACGGGTGCGGTTTCATATACTTCCTTTCACGCAGATTGTACTGTTCCCCAATTTAAAGTTTTGCCACAGTCTGGAGCCGATATATCAAGCCTAGAAAATCCAGATCCAAAAATCTGGGCATCTTTCGCGATTTTTTTATTCTCACCCGATGCTATTCCTGCTCAAGGAATGGAAATTCAATACCGATTCAAACCAGATGAAGCCAATGACTATGGCGCATGGGAAAATATTGGTAATAATTACCAGTTTTCAATAACACCAAATGTCAATGGATTAATACAATTCAAAGCTGTAAGTTTGAGTACACCTGGTGTGGAATATGTTTTATCAAACACATTTAGAACATATACAGATGCTGTTATCCCCGCTCTAGCCATATCATCAGAAGACAAAAACAGAAATGGTGAAGACATTTTTGTTAAAGTAGATGACGAAGCGGGTGGACAGAAATTCGAATTAAATGACTGGACAAATAAGGATATAAAGTTAAGTATTCTTATGTTTCAAAGTGGTCCTAGCGGCGGTAGCATTAAATATCTTACAAATGATGCTGTAGCGCCTCACGATTGGAATGCGGATAATCCGTTTTTAGTCGAGCCTGGTATTTATAAGTTCTATGCTGTAAGTGGCGCTGGAAATGAGTCTGATAAAATCCTAATTGATCTCAGTAAACTAGACAAAACCCCACCCGTGATTTCTGGGGCAACGAAAGGTCAGACTTACTATAGTGATGTTAAGTTGATCGTTTCTGGGTTTGTTCCAGCAAACACTACCTCTTATTTGAACGGTGACCCATACAAAATAGAATTTGACGAGGCTGGATCTGCTTTATTTACAGAAAATGGTTTTTATCTTATTAATGTATTTGATGCCGCTGGGAATGCGATGGAAATAACATTTACACTCGAAAAGCCAGACGTTTTCATGATAGTTTTACTTGTTATGCTTTCTTTTATCGGTTTTGTTGTTATTCTAGTACTTATAATAGCATATCAGCGCAAAAGCAAAGCATTGAAGAAATTTGAATCCGATGCATCTGGTGGTTATGAAGGCGCATTTGATTATTTACTATATAAGCGTATTAGAAAAGGCAAAATAACAGGCGCAAGTGGTGCGGAAAGCGATAGTTTTGCCAGTTATGGCTTGAAACCTAAATCAACTATAAGCACAAAAAATATTGAAAAGGGTGGTAATAAGTAATGCGATTAAAAAGATTTAGAGTTACTGACTTCCGTTCAGTAGTTGACAGTGGCTGGATAGAATGTGACAACATTACGATATTTGCTGGAGATAACGAGTCGGGCAAAACTACTTTGTTTTTTGCACTGATGAAATTAATGACACCAGAGCAACTAACTTATCTAGCAAAAATGCGTTCAAATATCCACGACATAGCCAAAATTGATTTGAAAAAGGATATTCCGATAGGTCGCATTGCTGAACTAACAGATATTGAGCATAGGGTTTTCATTAGTGCCGAGTTTGCATTGACCGATTCCATAAACGCTGAACTAGTGCGAATTAATCCAAACTACAAGCCTTTGAATTCAGTTGTCATTTCAAAAAATTATGGCGGTGATTACTCAATCGATCTTCTCTCTACTTTCGACAACGAGCAAATAGACGAAGCCAAATTATGGATTCTTGCAAATATCCCAAAATTATCATACTATCAAGAGGTAGTTGAGGTATCTAGTAGTATCGATCTCATAACACTTGCGCTTAAGTTAAGTGGTCAGTCTGATGATAATACGCTTACAGTTAGCGAAACTATGTTTGGCAGACTTTTAACGTGCTTGGATATTTGGGAGAGCAACCTCATAAAAACTATAGCAGAGGCTGAGACTGTACTTAATCTTTCACAGTCCAATATTGATTTCCGACATGTCTTTCAAACTGTTCCACTCTTTCGAAAACGTGTCGAGAGAGGCTTTGAACGCCTTAATGAGCAATTTGTAGAATGCTGGGGTCGAGATGATCTCACAATTGGTTTTGAGGGTTATAACCGTGGTATTATAATAAAAATAATCGATAGAAATACTGGAAACCAATACTATTTGGAAAACAGGAGTACTGGTTTCCGCCGTTTCTTTGCTCATTTCTTGACATTCTCAATCACTGGTATAGCTGATAATGATGATTCTCTACTTATGTTTGACGAGGCGGGGGCTGCAATGCACTCTATTACGCAACGCAAACTTGCAGACTATTTCTTGAAAGTGGGGAAGCGATCACAGGTACTTTATAACACACATTCATCTTACATGATCCCTGTAAAGCACATGAATAATGTACGCGTTGTATACAAAAATATTAACGGATATACTAATGTTAGTCGACGCTTAATTATCACCGATGACAGAGTTAATGAGTTATCTCTCTTCCCTATACAGTCTTCATTAGGCTTATATATCGCCGAAAAATCATTGTCTGGGTGTTTACCAATCATCGTATTATCAGAAGAAGACGAGGCATATTTAACGCTCATAAAGAATATGCTTATCGCTAAGGGTAAACTTAGAACAATTTATCAATCCTTAGTCTTTTCAGCAGGTATTGATGGAATGGATGCTATTTGTGATATGTTTGGTGATGGTAGCGACCTGCCTGTAGTTTTACTTGGCTCTGACGATATTGCCACATCTGTAAAATCTCGACTTTTAGCTAGTTTATATAAAGATAGTCCAGAAAAAATTCGTACTGTTTCAAATTATTTAAAGGATGCCGTTTATATAGAAGATCTAATTCCAGCAATGTTTATTGAGATTCCTGCAAAGCATTATATACTTAAGCAAATAGGCCCTGATTTTAAATTTGCACCAAAGTCAAAAAGCGTTATAGCTCCAGTTCTCGATTATGCAAAACAGCGTAGCATTGAGCTTCCTAGTAATTTCAGATATGAAATAGCAAAACGTGTAAGACTTAATCTCATGTCATTTTACTCAAATGTCAGGATTCCATACTCACACCGTAAATGCTGGGAAAAGTTATGGAAGGACCTTATTAAATTGTCTGAATAAGTAGAATCACCATAAATTATTAGGCATTAAGCTCTAGTTAGTTTTTTATCCGCCAAGTAATAAAAGGTCAGTTTGTTCATTGTAATCAATATTTAAATTATTATCATTAGGTATGTAAAAATGACTTCAATTATTCTTTAATTGACTTTTTTAAGATACTGCGTTTAATGATAAAAACTACTAGCATTACTCAATAGTCTAATAAACGCTGAATACTGTCACTAGCTTTATTAGGTTTCGACAATCTTGTTTTGCTTTTGACTATGTATCTTATGGTAATGAACACCAAGTTACATTTATAATTACTTATGTCTATTTTGATGCTAAGTACTTTACTAATAGCACTGTGATAAACTACAAAAACTTCTACAAATTTACATAAAGACAGTAACATATAAAAAAAAGAACACATATAAAAAGAAGTAGGAACTAGAAAGAATGAATACTGAAAACAGAATAAAGAGAACAATAATTGTTGCAATTGTTGGTCTTTTTGTTAATTTGCTTCTTGGTGCTGTAAAGTTATATATTGGACAAGCATCAAATAGCTTAATAATATTGTCTGATGCTGTTAATAATTTTACTGACGGTGTTGGTTTGCTTATTATCACCGCAGGTTTTATTTTAATGCGAAACAAACCTACCAAAGCGTTTCCATTGGGGTTTGGTAGGGTTGAATATCTGGTAGGATTTGTTTTTTCTGTTATCCTTGTTGGAACTGGATGTTATCTCGCTTTTTCAGCCATTGAACGTTTTTTATATCCATACTTTGTTCAATTTACTTGGTTACGATTTGGCGTAATATTAGCAAGCGTTTCTCTAAAAATATTTTTAGCTTTATGGTTCAAATTCCAAAATCGTCATATTATGTCAAATGTTTTGCATGGCGAGCAACTTGACAGTTGGTTAGATGTTGGTATCACACTCATGACATTAATTGGATTTGTGTTGACTGGATACACACCTCTTAGACTAGATGCTATATTCGGATTTGCAATAAGTATTATTATTGTTATTGCAGGGATAAAATTGCTTATTGGCTACGTTAAAGAAATATTAGGCAAACCAATAAGTGATGAAATCTCAAATAGTATATGCGAGATTGCCGCAAATAATCCTGCTATAATAGCAACAGGAAGCATTACAACTCACTCCTATGGAATTAACAAGATTCAAGTAATAATCGAACTTGTATTCAAGAAAAATTTTGATTTAAAAGCGGCGAATGCCGTATCTGATGATATAATCAGGGAAGTCTTAGAAAAACATAATGTTGATTTAAAAATATTAATGAAGGAGAGTGCTAAATATGAAGAAGTTACTTAAAATCGGATTTCGAATAATAATAATTATTTTAACTGTCGTTATCGTGGGCTATGCTGGATGTTCTCTTGTTGGGATTATCGGCAACCGTGCTAACTTGAATCTGGCAAAGAATCTTGCAAAGGTAGAAATAATAGATCAGATCGTGCCATTCATCGATGAAGAAACTGGTCACTATACTTTTTTGGTTGACGATGAAAGGGAATTCAAGGTTCTACAATTAACCGATACGCATGTAGGTGGTGGATTTTTATCCATAAAAAAGGATGGCTGGGCATTAAATGCAATTGCCGCATTAATTACCGAGACTAAACCAGATCTTGTGATAATTACAGGAGATATGATATACTCAAGCCCTTTCATGTCTGGTACTTTAAATAATGTCACACCAACAGAAATGCTAGCAACAGCACTAGAACAGCTAGGTGTTTACTGGACAGTTGCCTTTGGCAATCACGATTCTGAGTATTTAGCATCTGCTACTCGTTCTGAAATTTCTGATGTGTACGAAAGAGATGAATATGAACACTGCATTTTCACACGTGGTCCTTCTGATATTTTTGGGTTTGGAAACCAAATTATTAATCTTAAAAACAAAGAAGGTTTAATCACACGATCCTATGTGCTATTAGATTCAAATTCATATGTTAACGATGCCACTGGCTTTTTGTCACGTTATGATAGCATTCATAATGATCAAATTGAATGGTATAAAAATGAAATAACAAAATTGAATGAGTTAAACAAAGTAATTGACGCAAATTCAGAAATGCTTAAATCCATTTTGTTTTTTCATATCCCGCTTAAAGACTATCTTGATGCTTGGTCAGAATACGTAGAGGCTTCAACCGATACTGAAAACGTGAAATTTCATTATGGTGTGGCTGGTGAAGGCGGACAAGTGGTTTATCACGGCACTGTAGGTGACAACTTGTTTGAAACTATGTTAGAACTAGGTAGCACAGAAGCGGTATTTGCAGGTCACGATCACCTAAACAACTTTTCTATCAGCTACAACGGTGGTGCTGGGGATAGATATATCCGATTGACCTATGGAATGAGCATTGACTACATAGCCTACATTGGGATATGGAAGAAAACTGCTCAAAGAGGTGGCACGGTAATAACAGTAAAAGGTACAGAAAGTTTCAATTGCTATGGCTTGCGACTTGCAGGTCTTGAAGTAATTGAGTAACTTTTATCATAATATTCATAGACTAACATTACTAAAAACTCTGCTTAAAAACAATAACAAAGCACAACTTTCTACTAAATTGTGCATTTGCTCGACAATTTATCTTCTGGTTTGGGTTGATACCTGGTTACTGTTCACACCCGCTATGGAAAAGCAGGGTACAGTTCACCCGTTGCATGGTACTTTAAAAATGTTACCGCTCTATCAGGAAGGGTCACAATATAAGGGAGTGTATATTAATTTGTGTAAATAGGGGAGGATATATAATAAAAACACAAATTAAGAGTGCACTAAAATGAAAAAAAGCTGACAATAAAGTATATCACCGAGGCGTTTTTTAGCTATAGTTTACTTATAATCACTCACCATGTGCATTCATTACGTTGTTGTGGGAGTGTGTATTAATATGTGTAAATCGGGGAGGAGGAGGGGCAGTCTGAAGTCGATGTTCAGTGCAGTTTTCTTTAATTTCGCAAGGTCAGTTTTATAATTAATTGTTAATGTTGATAAATTCAAGATGCTTTTCTTAAATTGCTATTTAAAAGAGCTTTTT
>JAITQU010000238.1 GCA_031288735.1 Christensenellaceae bacterium | reverse complement strand
TTATCATATTTTACTACACTTGCTATCATGTACCTACCAAAATTCTTAAAAAGATTGGCAACCCTTCCGCGGTAGAATGCTATACCTTTTCCCACAAGTCCTCTATCGTTAATATCTACTGATATTTGTCTATCAACATCTGACCACATTTTTCTACCATGATAAGGATCTCCCGTAAAACTTATAAGTCTACTGCGAAAATTATCAGTTAGCAGCGGCAAGCACTGATTACCTGAAAAATCCCAAAGAATCATAGTGAAGCTAGCAAAAAAACCATACATAGCTGAAACATCATTAGAACATTTTTCCATATTGTCATAATTAGTCAACGTTACCTGACCTCTTGCCTCATCATAAAAAATACTGCTTAAGTCGGCATTTGCACCTACGCCATATGAAATGTTTTGTTTGAGCAAATCTGACAATATTTTTATCAACCCATACATAATTTCATCTTTTTTCTCGTCGCTTAGCTGGGCTAAAAATTCTTTAGTCAAAGGTTTTCCAGGTGCTGGGTCGCTTACCACTTCAACAAATGATTTTTCGTGACCGCCAGACGTACTAGTTCTAATACCAATATTCCTATATGCTGCAAGTCCTGGAACATTTTTCAATTCATTTTGAAACATATTAAATACTTCTTGTTGTTTTTGAAAAATTCCATTTTCATTTGGAAACGTTTTCAAAGCTACTGGAGCATAACCATTGGGGAAGTTATAAATATCAACTTTACCAAACCCATCTGGCGTGCCAGGAACGATATTTACAGGGTTCGATATATTCGGCTTCAGGGGCAGTATTATCCTGCCATGCTCTACGTCTTTTGTTATGTATGCTTCTTGTGGTACAATTCCAAATTCTTGAAACCTGTTAGTTAGCTCATATCTTTGCTCATGGGTGAAGAAAATAGAAAGTATATCCGGTTTGTCATTATAAAAGCTTGTAAAACTGTTCGATTTGTCATTAAACAGAGCGTCTAATTTTTTCTTTATTGCAATCATTTCGTTTTTGTCTATATGATAAAACTTTCCCGTTTCAAAGCGTCTTTTTAAATCTATTATTTGCTTTATTGTATCTGATGAAATAGTAAACAAATTTGCAAGTTGACCAGATGCCTGGACGTTAGTTTGTATAACAAAATCAGGAATCGGAGTTGTTTCACAATTTAAAAAATCAATACGAGTTGGTAAATATCCAATAAATACTATGGTTTTTACTGCAATAGTCGATTTGCCAATATCTGCTAAATCAATAATATGTTCTTTACTCTTCATACCGGCATCCGACAGTACTATACAACCTCTAGCATCAGCTAGTATTTTTGAAATAATAAGTTTTCTACTGTCCTGTAATTTTGGCTGCACTTCTGTTACTATCGGCATTATAACTGGCTGCAATACTTTCGATTCATTGTTTATTAAGTTTCTATTTTTTTCTTCTAATTGACTAAGCTGCGCTATTGATTCGTGAGAATCATCGAAGTCATTTTTTTTAAATTTTTTTGCTTTCGTAATAGTCAGATCGACTTCAGAGTCGAGAATTCTTGACTTTACTTCCTGCTGTTTTTTCAAAATTTCAGCTTCTTTGTCAGTCAATGCACTATGAACAGTGGGTGGTAGCGAAAAAAGCGGTGCTAGTACATGTGCAGTGTTTTTTTTTGCAGAATCAGCAGTTTCTAATTTCAAATTAATTAATATATCTTTCACTTCTGAAACACAGTCAAAAGCCACTTTTTTGGCGTATTTCGCAAGCGGGCTATAAAGCAAAGTTCCTGTTTCGGGTCCATATTCAGTGGCTATGTATAAATCTTTATCAAGCGGTTTAAAGTTATCCATAATTTTATGTACAAGAGCTGCAGCCCTTAAATCAGGCAAACGATAGGCAGTTCTGATTACATTAAATACACCAACCACAGCTTCCAAAATAGCAATTTTTACTACAGCATTAACTACCACCTCAAGTGGCACTGAAGTAGCAACAGCCAAATTTTCAGTTAATGCTTCTGCAATGTTAAGCTCGAGTTCTTGTAATTCCGCAGCACCAGTTGAAATATCTTCAATTTTAACCTTGTCTACAATTTGAGCTTTAATATTTCTTAATATCGCAGGCACCGCAGTTTCTACAACCTTTTCCATTGCTTCATACGTATATTTAAACAAATGCTTGCCAGGGGGTAGTTGCGTACCGTCAGGTAACGTTTCTACAACAACAGTCGGCGGTTCAATAGAATTTGCCGGCTTCGGCGGCATTATAGCTTCAATTTCCTTCCCCCCAAATAATCCTTCCGCAACATCTTCCCTAATATACATAAGCATCGAGATATTTTTATTTTCATTAAATGCTTCAGAAGCTGGGTGGTTTAATTCACAAACTTTTTCATCATTAAAGTTATACCACTTACCTCGCATATCATAATTTATATCTATTGTACTGATACCAGTTTTGTTGTGTTGTCCCACAGCATAAAGTGCATATTTGGTGTTGCTTTTTACATTTTCGTGTACATAGTCCTTTAAATCTAATTTTTGTGGAATATTTATGAGATTATTGAGATTGTTGAGATTATTAGGATTATCTGAATCCAAGCTTATTTGTAATATTTCAGGGCAACCTGAAATTTTAGTAACTTGAACTGCTGATTTTTGTTCTCTGGTTGCTCTATCAGTATAATTAACCGGAGCAACAGATGTAAAATTTAAAAAACTATCTTGTAAGCTTGCAGAATTTTTTGTTGACAATTTTATTTGCGACTGATTCGACGTTTCTGATTTAAGTACAACTGGCTTTTTGGTATTTTCATCGTAAGTTATAATATCTGTCCTAGTCGGTATATTAAAATTACCGAAAACTGGCACAAGATTGGCGTTCTCATAGATTAATTGCTTTTGAAAACTATCAGCAAACTCTGGGATGAAATGCTGACTGTTTGGGTCTGGGTTCCAACTCTTATCTTCAGCTTGAATAGCATCAACTATTTCTGTAGCGAGTCTATCTTCAGCATCAACTTTCACATTAGCATTAGCATAAATTATTGATCGTACTTTTGGCATTATTTTCCCTTTTTGCGATTGCATATAAAACGAATTTTTAAAACCAGGAATGCGCGTTAATGCTTGGAGATAGCTAGTCGCATAACCGTGTTTACCGTCGCTCTTAAGACCTTTACGCGGAGAGTCATCATTAACACCAGCAGAAACCGGTGCTAATATTTTTTGTGGCCTTGAGCGTGGCGCCGATACTGTCTTATTTAACGGTCGCCAATACAAGTTTTTATCGTACTTAATGAGTTTATCTGCAACTGTTTGTAGGTGGTCTGCTGTCGGATTAGCAGTAGCGTGTCTATGTTTAGTTGTTGCCTGTGGTGTTGCTTTTTTGATATAGACTTTTTGCGGCTCAAAATGTGGTGCAATAAGTTTTTCCAAATTGGATACAAACGTTTTTTTGTCGTAGTTGACGTTTTTTAAAACCTGGACAGACAAATTACCAAAGTATTCTGCAACGTATTTGCGAAATTCTGTCTCTTTAGTTATATCTTCTATCCCTGCTTTTTTCAAGTATTCATACTTCGCGTTTAGCATATAATTAATAACCCCAAACTGCTCTTTAATTTTTATACCAGTAATATTACAAAAACCACCGTCAAATTCATCATCTATCAATAAAATTTGTGAAGCATAAAAGTCCCAAAGAAACGTAAAAAAACCGTAAACAAATCTGTACATAGCTGAAATATCATTATTACATTTCTCCATATTGTCAAGATCAATCAAAGTTATCTGACCTGTTGTTTCATCATAAAACGTATTTTCCTGTTTCCCATCTACACCATATGAAACATTTTGTTTGAGCAAGTCAATAAATATTTTTAGACTTCCGTACAGAATTTCTTTTTTTTGATAGGGTTGTATTTGTTCTAATCCGCCACAGTGTACACCTCTGGCTGGGTCCATCTCAACAACAACATGTGATGTAGCAGCACTGGTGCTAACGAAAACATTTCTATACGTTGCAAGTCCTGGAACTTCTTTTAATTCTTTTTCGAACAACGATAGCACCGACCGCTGCTCATCATAAGTTTTGCTTTTCGCATCTGCACCAACAAATGACTTTTGGACTATAGGAGCATTACCTTTATCAAAAGCCAAAACGGAAACTGCACCAAACGCTCCGTTATCACTTGAAACTACAACAGTACCATTGCGGGTACTATGTGCTTTTACTAGGTTGGCGTCAATAAATTTTTTAGTTAGCTCATATCTTTGCTTATAAGTAAAGAAAACAGAAAGTATATCCGGTTTACCCGTAGTAGCGGCTGTAAACCTAAGTTTGTTTTTATCATCAAACAAACCATCCAATTCTTTTTTTATGTTATCTAGCTCATTTACTTCTATATTATGAAATGTTTGCATTTCAAAGTGCTTTTTTAAATTTATTATTTGTTCTACTGTTTCACTTGGAATAGAAAAATAAGACTTATGTTTTATACCGCTTGTATCAGTGTTAACTTGTATGTCAAAACTTGGAATAGTGGTTGCTTTTTCATAATTTGAAAACCCAATGTAGTCTGGGAAGTTCCCATCAAATTTTATGGTTTTTACTTCATTTATTTTGCTTAAATCAATAATATATTTTTTGTGGTTTGTATTGTTCGTACTATCCACTAACACTGTGTTGACATCTGCATTGATTGCGTTGTTTGAAATAACAAATATTCTATTATCCGGCAACTTTGGCATTGCATTTTCTGATGGTTGTAATAAAGTTGTCTGTAATTTTTTCGACTCTTCGTCTATAGTGCTTTTGAGATCTGCTTCATTTCTATTAAGAGCTTTTATTCTACGCTGTATATCGTTCAAATATTCCGTACTTTTAGTACCGTCCTTTTTAGCTGAGATAAGGCGAGGCTCTAAAAACAATTTTTGCATTCTTACAGGTGTCAATTTTTGTTCGTACTTAATAATGTTTTGTTTTGCTACATCTTCTGCCTGCTTTCTTGCTAACTTTGCGTTTTCGTCAACATCAGGTTCAGAGTCAGAGTCAGAATTAGGGTCAGAGTCAGAACTAGAAGAACTATACGGCGAACCGGGTTTTCCTTTTG
>JAITQU010000223.1 GCA_031288735.1 Christensenellaceae bacterium | reverse complement strand
TATATCGAAAAACCGGTTTTCAATAATACTTCTTGAGCGGCTCCGAAAGAGTCAGATTCTATTTTGTCGGCTATTACTTCGGCACCGGATATCGAGGAGGAGACGGATTCGGGGGATTTTTGTCCGTGCGTGGTTCCAATTAGTAGTTCTTGTTCTTGTTGTTCTAGTGGTTCTTGCAGTAGTCCTTGTAGTAGTCCTTGCACTTGTTCTTTTTGTAGTAGTTCTTTTCGTAGTAGTACTTTCGATAGTACTTTTATTAGTAGTTCTTGTTCTTGTTGTTCTTGTGGTACTCCTTGTAGTAGTCCTTGTAGTCCTTGTAGTCCTTGTGGTCCTTGTAGTCGTCGTTGTGGTAGTTCTTCTCGTAGTAGTGGTACTACTTCCAGTAGTACTTTTATTAGTAGTTCTTGTTCTTGTGGTAGTCCTTCTCGTAGTAGTTCTTGTTCTTGTGGTAGTCCTTGTGTTAGTCCTTGTGGTAGTCCTTCTTGTAGTAGTTCTTGTAGTAGTTCTTGTAGTAGTTGTAGTTCTTGTGGTAGTCCTTGCAGTACTCCTTGTAGTAGTCCTTGTACTTGTTGTTTTTGTAGTTGTTCTTTTCGTGGTAGTACTTTCGATAGTTCTTCTAGTAGTTGTGATCGTTGTAGTAGTCCTTGTTGTAGTAGTTCTTGTGGTAGTCCTTGGGGTAGTCCTTGCAGTAGTTCTTGCACTACTCCTTGTGGTAGTCCTGTTATAGTAGTCCTTGTGATAGTTCTTTGTGATAGGCCTTCTAGCAGTACTTTCAATAGTCCTTCTAGTAGTTGTGATAGTTGTAGTCGTTTTTGTTCTTTTTGTTTTGGTTGTTGTATTGAAGTTTTTGTTTTTGGTACTGCAAACCGTGGTGGCATAGACGAACCGGGTATTGTTTTTGGGCCTACCAATGTCAATACACTTCTGGTACAAGCAACTGCCTCTAATTGAAATATTAACGACGACACTGTACCAGTTGTGATAATTTTATGATTTATCAGCCATTCTACAAAGAACTTCCCTGCTGGAACAAATGTTCCATAAAGTAATATTAGATGACCAAAAGTATAACCGGTAAAAGCATAATTAACAATCGTAAAAATTTCTATAAAAGATACTATAAATTCTTCTAATTCTGATTTGCACACGTGTATTATGTTCATGAATGTTCCGTCAGCCGCATGCGCAAATTTTCTATGACCTAACTCGTGAAATAGCATGTCTATAAAAAACTCTAGACTTTCGTCACTTATCGTATCTTCAAAATACATTCTAAAAAGTGCATAAAACATTTTCCGATTTATCCCAATTTTCCCAGTGATTTTGTCATAATGCATTAGCACATTTGTGGGCATGTCATCGCGAATTTCTAATAATTTTACAACTGATGAAAACAACTGCGGATCTAACATCCCAAGATACTTGCTTAAAATGTCATCTATTTTTCCATATTCTGGTACATCAATCGCAAGCAGCTCAGCAAGTTGCAACAATCCAAGTTTGTCCCTTTGGTTAGATATAAAAATTACAAGCATTTTTGATATTTCAGCAGTGGCATAAAGTGGCATGCCCAGTTGTATAGATAATGCACTTAAGGCGGCTGTTACTCCGAGCATTAAATTATTATTTATTGTTACAGCAATTGATATTGTGCTCTCGGTAGATTCAGTAGATTTTTGTGGGTTGCTAGGTGAGTAAAGCATTGGTAGTTTTTCAGCTCCGCTTGTATCGTGAAGTCTCTGCCATTCTTGTTCGATGTGATTATAAATATTTTGTATCACAGCATTACTATTTGGAATGATATCATGCCACTTACCACTAACGTAGGCAAGAACCATTCCATCCCAAGTCTCAAAAGTCTTATTGCCTAAGAATTTAATTTCACCACATTGTATTTCAAACGAAATTATTCCTTTACGAAGCAAATTAACACTAATTGGAAACGCCTGCGGCGCAGCAGATTGTTTCCAAGCACGGAATATCGAAATAAGCCGTCTATTGATATACTCATGCATCACATTTGTATATGCCCCACCAACTAGTTTACCACTACCATCAACGAACTTACCTGATAGTATACCGTTAACTCTTTTTGTGGCCATATCTATTGCTTTTACAATTTCACCATTGATAATAGTTTGAATTTCACGGGTCCAAAAAGCAGGATATTTTGGCAGAAGCCAAGACTCGTGTTTGGTTACTGGTGCTTCATTGTTGTATGTAAGTATACTTACAGGTCCTGACATTAGCCCAAAAACTAAATTTTCAGCTTCTCCGGATCTTGTATCACTAGCTAAAATTCCAATTTTCTTGCAAATAAGGATTTCTATCATTTTTTTCATATCAGGTGAGAGGTTTGTCTTTGAGCTTTCTGACATAGACGCAACTGCTATGCCACCAAACTTTGACCTTTCAGTTTTTGTAAACATATATAGTACAGCATCTGCTATGTTTTCTGTATGAGTTCTTATGTAATTAGCAATTTCTACCTCATTTTCTTCGATTATTTTTTGCATTTCAGATATTTCTTTAGATATTTCAGTTGTTGTAGTACCGGACGCACAGATAAAATCCAAAACGCGTCTGTCAATGGACTCCGGTCCAAATCCCAATATATTCGGAAAAATTACCGGATACCCATATTCAGTGTGGTTTTCAAGTTTAAATTCTAGCATGGACTCCGGTCCCAATCCCAATACATACGGAAAAATTACCGGATACCCATATTCAGTGTGGTTTTCAAGTTTAAATTCTAGCTTTGCAGGTGGTGGTTTTTGTAGTGCAAGTGGGTATATATATGGAGTACTAGTTGATGGTTTATTTATAACGCTAATTTGGTTAAGTCTTGATGGTTTATTTATACTTGGAGGAGCAGATTTAGCAGGGGTAGGTTCACCACCATCTGTTGTTACTGGCTCTGTATTTAGCAAACTATTGCGTAGATGCAACTTCAACCATGCGTATGCTATGTAATCTATAACTTCTTCTTTTGGCATAAAAACATTAAACTGTGCACGAACACTAACAAGTTCTGACTTTCCAGGATAGGTTGTCGCTAATTTAGCAGTAATACTGTTAGCAATACCGACGAGGCTACCCTTTATTCTTACATCCTTTTCAAGATAGTTACCTCTGGTAAAATACAACTGGATTAAATCATCCAAATACAGTGACAAATTATTGTTTAAAAAATTTATTTCGCCTCGTTTTATATAAAATACACTTGTATCCTCCGAAACATATTTTGTTGTCTGACAATAATGAAAGAATGTTGCAAGCTGATTATCAATGTATTCTTCCGCAGGTATCTTTTCTGCTGGTACATCTTTTGAATTATCTAATAATGAAACTATTGTATATGCTGTACCCGGTGATCTCACTTTATTTAAAATTTCCAAGCGTATAAGTCTCATTGACTCTGAACCGCCAACTAACTTTTCTAGTGACCCCTCATCCACAGCTGTAGGCTGAGAAATGTTAAAAGAAACACCAAGCTTTCGAAAAATATGCCCGTAACTGCTTATTAAATACGAAATAATCACTTCATATGCGAACTTTTCCCATTCTGTATCGCGAATTAAAGCGTACGCGTCATTACTTGGAGGTGTAACAAAATTAACTGCTACCACCCTTCTATCTATAGATTTTTGCATGCTTTGTTTTTCAAGCACTGTTAATACTTCTTGCATCCATTGCTGAGTATAACTTGTCATTGCTGACAATAGTTGTTGCCAATCATATTCTTGAGAATTTGTTTCAATTCTAGGCGCCGCATAAGTACTGCCAGTATTGGTATTACTAGCTGCTGATATTTGAGGAGTAATAGTTTTTGTTTCAGCAGTGCCAGCGTTGGTGCCACTAGCTGCTGATGGTGATTGCAAATCAAATTTTTGAGGAATAGAGACTTTTGTTTCAAGTGTCTCTTCAGATATTTCTGACTCTTTAGTAGCTTTTGTTTCAGTAGTGCTGGTATTGTCGACACTAGCTGCTGATGGTGATTGCAAATCAAATTTTTGAGGAATAGAAACTTTTGTTTCAAGTGTCTCTTCAATTTCATTTGCTCTGTAGTCAATGGGTCGTCTTGTCAAGTCTATCTGTTTTGCAGCAAAGCCCATAGATTTTTGAAATTTAGATTGAAACTGTGTTTGTGTTTGAGCCAGAGTTGAAACCGGAGCTGTAAATTGTCCTAGAATTGAAAGTTGAAAATAATTTTTTGGTTGACTTCCAGTCAACTGGATTGCTGTTGATGCAAGCATATCGGTTGTGATATATCTACCATCCAATAATGCATTTATAACATCTGAGGCTCCTTGAACAGACAACCCGTACAACAATATCAATCTTCCTAAATTACTCCCATTTATTCCGTTTTTTTCCTTTCTTTCATTAATAGATGCTAAAACTTCTTCCAACTCCAACGCTAAAACTGATACTCCACTCGCCGGAGCCGTTAATGCGTGGATAGAATACGTTAAAGTTCCTTCAACAGCACGAGCAAAAGCTATGTGACCAAGCTCATGCCCTATTATTTCGCTAAAAAACTGTAGGCTTTCTGCACTCATCACGCTTTTAAAATGCACGTTAAATATCGCATAAAACATTTTCCAATTTATCGCGATTTTCATTGCGACTGCGTCATAATACGCCAGCTCATTTGTGCGAATGTCATAGCGGATTTCTAATAAATTTTCGATCGACAAAATTTGTTCGCTTTTTAATAAACTACTATAAATCGGTGGGGGGTTTTCTTTAAAATACTGAACATACTGCTTAAAGACTGCCAAGTCCGTTTCTTCTGCTTTTACTTCGTAATTAAGCACATAATTTGCAGCAAAATTTAAAATTACAAGTTTGGCTACCTGATTTTCTGCAATTCCTGTAAGCAAATTTCTCATAACTTTATTTGCTACGACCGAAAACTGCAACCCAGCTCGTCTCATTAAGCTCGAAAGAGCTGTGTATAGGTTTTCATCTCTCTTTTTAAATATATTGTCAAGCATTTCGAGCATTGCATTAACGACTGCTATTACTCTCTTGGTGCTTCCGGGAGATTTGGTGTACAATGACACTGTCGTAGCTGTGGTTGACGGGTCAGCAGACGAGTCAAACAATTGTAACAGCTCATCATGTTGCGGTAGTAGTGCCGATATCATTGCGTCTGCGTCTGCGTCTGACGTTGTTTGGAACAGCCCTTGTTGTGATAGTGCTTTTGGTTCTTCTTCAAATGGCCGGTATATTTCGCTTATGCCAAATGGAACTGGGTTTGATGGTTCTACAAGTAGCAAATTTCGCATTTTCGGATAGTAGAAATCCGTGTGGTTCCTAACTTTCTGCTTCGAGTCTTCGGATCTAATGATATCAGGCCAATCGCTAATCAGCTTTCTGTAATCTAGTACGTTATTATTCGTAGAAAAATAATCAGGATAAATATACGGCCACTGAAATAATTTAGAACATTCCTGATTGTAAAGTTTATCAAACTTTACAAAAACTCCATCGTCGGACTTGTTTTTAAGGATACCAGCCAGATTCACCACACTTGTCACAATGTTTCCAAATCTATTGTTATTTTTTGTGTCTTGCACAATATTGTTTGCATAATTAGCAAGTGCTGCTAGCGAACCTTCTTTTCCTGTTTCGTCAGTTAACCGCTTATACACTTCTACTATCGCATTTGCGGCCCTAATCTTAAAATTCATGTCATAGCCGCTGTCATTGCTATCTAACACTGTAATATACCTATTCACATATTCAATATAACTCTCTAATTTGGAAGCCTCGGTATTAAATTTTAGGAATTGTTGTTGTTGAATTGCTGCTAGATTGTTATCAAAAATATTTTTTTCAATTTCATATATCCTGGTGTTAAGCAAATCAGTGATATTTTCTACTATTGTTGCCACATCGCGGTCTTGAATTAGTGCTTTAAACCTTAAATACAATGGGTCTTCAGCAATTATTGGTTCAATAGCGACAACGTTAAGATTTCCGTATTTTATAGACTCAGCATCAATGTCATAACCAAAATACGATACCCACCACGCAAAGCGTTCGTAGCAAACACTTCTAACTACAATATCTACGAAGAACTTTAATATTTCTGTTTCGTACGCTTTGTCATTTTTTCCTACCATTTCAAATTCAAAGTTGTTTAATATTCCTTGTGTATTTTTTAGTTTTATATTAACGTTGTATTTGCGTTGTACCTGTATAATTTCCCAAAAGTACATCAATATGTGTTTAGCAGCTGCCTCAATTTCACCTGAATTATCTTTTATTACTTTTCTTGCAGCCTGCATGATTTGCAATTCTGCCGGCGTGTACAGTGGCTTTGATGATGATAACGGCGGCAGCGGTAATATAAACTGCCAATACCCAGCTTTAATTGGCTCTACCTTTACCGCATTCATTAGTAACTTTATTTCATCATTGGTTATCGTTTTTGGTTTAGTGTATATTATTGGGGCCGACAATTTCGTCGGTTGTATATTAAAAGCAAAAGCTTGGACCAGGTATGCTACTGACGACGTTACCGAATCGTTTGTGATAATACCATCTCTTAACAACAACTGTATGAAAGTAGAAGCTCCTGGAACAAATTCCCCATACAGCAATAGCACATCTCTAAAAGTGTAACTGACACGTCTAATTGTTT
Organism: Christensenellaceae bacterium; assembly: GCA_031288735.1. Classification (GTDB taxonomy): domain Bacteria; phylum Bacillota; class Clostridia; order Christensenellales; family DTU072; genus JAITQU01. The sequence continues at coordinate 11,244 of JAITQU010000223.1, read as the reverse complement.
CTAAAATTTCAAACATTTCAAACAATGAAACTGCAAGTTCTTCCAATCTTGTATCTGCATACTTGTGCATAGCACTTATTAAAGTTCCTTTAGATGCTTGCGCAAACCTTCTATGCATCAACTCGTGCATTAACATTTCGATAAAAAACCTTAAGCTTTCGTCACTTATCACACCTTTAAAATACCCAAAAAAAACTGCATAAAACATTTCCCAATTTATCACAATTTCGTCAGTGTTTTCGTCATAATACATCAGCACATCTGTGTAGATACCATTTTTGCGAATTTTTAATAATTTTATAACTAATGAAAACAATTCCGGACTTAATAGCCCAAGATATTTGTTAAAAAATTCATAATCTATTTCTCCAATTTCTGATGCATGTGCAAACAGAAACTTCGCACCACTGTCTAAAATTTCAAACTTGCGATATTGATCAAGCATAAAAATTTCAAACATAGTTGCCACAACAAGTCTCTCAACTAAAGGGTTTGATAAGTAGTTACCTGAAATGCCGTCTATTATATTTTTAGCAACCACTAGCATGTTAAAAGTGCTTTCAGTGGATTTACGAGCTCCGACAGTGACATACTCCCGTTTGGGCGATGTTAGCTCACTGTGCAACCTATCCCATTCTGTCTTGATATAATCGTTACAAAGCGTCTGCAATTCTTCACTAACTTCAGCGGGCACCAGATTTTTGGGGTAGTTTTCTGACGTGCTAACAGTAATAATGCCATTTGGAGCTTTTATTCTTACATCGTTTACCAGCTGCCAATTAGCAAGATAAGCAACAATTGCATTATCCAAAAACTCTAAAAAATCACCGGTTAAAAGTTCACTTTTGCCTTGCTCAAATCCAAATACAATTGAACCCGAAGTCTTTGCATTTTTGCAAAAATCAAATATTGTTCTGACCTGCCTATTAATATATCCTCGCGCAAAAATTGTATATACTTCATTAGTTGGCACTTCGTATCCTTCGTTAGTTGGCAGCATATTGGCTATAAGCTTATTGCTATATTCTCTATTAATAGCTGCTTGAACTTTTTTAATTTCAGTTAAAACTGATGGCATAGTATTCGTATTCAAGGCATATTTTGACGTAAGTAATTGCTTGTAATGTGCCGTTTCTTTTATGATTGCATTTCTTATTATATTTACATTGTTTGGCATTGGTCCAAACTTGAATATGCCACATTGCTCATTAATAAGAATTTCTAATATTCTTTTTTGATCAAGTGTGAGATCATCTGGATTTTCAATATCAGTTGCTTCTTTTGCCATTGACTCAACTGTTATGACTGTTTCAGCGCCACCGGGCATTCCAGTATTTGCGAAATCATCTATTACAGCATCAGCTGTGCTTTTCATTCTGATTTTGAGGAAATTTCTGATTTTTGCTTTGTCAGCTTCAGTGATAGTGGCATCTGACCACATATTTGTATTTTTGACAGCTTGAATATGTTCGTTTAATAACATGGTAATCTGTAGTTGCAAACCTGATTTTTCAATATTTCCGCCAACAAGCGACTTACCCATCCAAGATAAATTTCTATCATTTGCAGTCTCAGCACAATCATCTATAAATTCTTGCGAAAATGTAGTTTTTACAGAGTTATCTTCTCGTTTTTCGTAAATTGCTTTCGCAATTAAATAATCCACAAAATTTTTGGTATCTTCACTAAACGCAGAAGCAAGCACACCTTGCGGCCTGGTTTGCTCTAAGGTTTGGAGATTAGAAGGAGTGCCTAATATATTCTGCCATTGTATATCGATGTATCGCTTAAGAGCGTTTATATAGCCAGTGTTGGTAGTAGGCATAAGCGATGCGGTATTCACATTTTCTATTGAAGGATCAGTAGGATTTGAAATTATTGAGTATATTTGAGATGCTATATTCTGTTCTTCTGCTTCATTCAAAATTTGCCGGTGTACAAAATTTCCTTGTTCAGCTCCAACTGTTTTTAAAAGATCACTTGCTAGCCTACCATCTAAAACATTAAAACAAATTTTCATCGTTTGAAACGCATATTTATAATTTCTAGCTAAATATAAACTAAGCTCATTATCTACATATCTTGCCAAGTTCGTATTAAAGAACTGAACGTACGCACTCCCTGCTGGTTGTGTGGTAATAAAATCAATTATTACCGGTCCGCTAGCTTCTCTGGCTGCAGCATTCAAATCGCTTTGAATTTGAAGCGTAGTTAACATCTCGACAAATCTGCTTTTGATATAAAATATTGTTAAACCTGGCAAAGCAATCTTTGGTAGTGCAAGAATATCATCTTTTTTATAGTCAAAAACCAAAACGCCAGCGTCCTTATCGTTGTTTACATCAAACGCTGGGAATTGAATTGTTGGATTATTGGCAGTGGCAGAAGCGGTAATTTTCAGTGCCGGGTTTAGGTTAAACGACGACCCATGACTATTAGCAGGATCAATAATGTCTGGTAGACTTGATAAACTACTTAAAAACATGGGTTCTGGGATAGTCCTTGAAACATCTGGATTTGTCGTTTTAGACAATGGCAAAATATTTCGATTTTCTAACGAACTAACAACCGATTTCAAAAGATCTTGTCCAAACAATTTATCTGCTACATCTTCAAATATAATGTTTGCATTAGGCACTTGCGAAAATAACGCCATGCTTGCAAGCAATCTGTTGGCCCCATCCGCTCCAAAAAAATGTTGAATAGCTTGATTTGTATCAAAACGGAGGTTCACCTCGTTTGAAAGAGCAATTAACCTTGCCCTGAGAGCCGGGTTATTATAATAGGCAATAGCTTCATCTAAACTGTTAATATATAATGAATTATGCAGTTCATCTAATGTCTGGAAAGTGCTTGTTGGCGGTGCCGCATGTGGGAAAAAATCCCATATCCTTAAAAAATCAAATTGACTGGTGAAGAATTCTCCGGGAGTTGAAATGGCAATTTCAGCAAGACGAAATGCTTGTATGTCCCCATTAGGAGCAGGCAAACTGTTAACTCTGTAACTTTTGGCCTGTCTATGCACATATTTTTCTATCTTTTCATCAATTGCAGTAGGTTTGTTTTCACCAACATCTTTTCTACGGTATATAAATGTGTGAACTGTTCCACTAGTACCCTTTTCATCTTGAAAAGCTGGTTTTCCTGCATCTGTAATTATAAAAGCATTTCTATCGTCAAAAACTTTCCATGTCACTTTTCCGTTGGCGTCTATTGTTTTTACTTCAAAAAAATAATGTCCGCCCTTGGTGCTACCAATATGAATCATCGTAGCGAAAAGATCGTATTTGGCCTTTATAACATCACGTTTATTTACATCTACATATTTTCCTAGATCCAGCTCTTCGACAGCTTTTAGGAAAACATCATTTTTTGTAGCGGCCGTATTGGGGTCAAACTTACATAGCAGCCTATCATAGGCTGTTCTATTAGGTTGTATCAGAATGTATTCTGGAGCGTTCAACAGAACATGACTACTTCGCGCTTCTTCATTTCCTCTTGACGCGTTAAACATCGTTTTGGCACCCATTGGTGTCCAGCCAAAATAATTATCTATGCACCCTTCAAGAGTTGTGACACCTTCAGGAATAGTTAAAAGAAGTTTGTTCAAATGCTCTGGTCGTTGTATTGTTATTTCTGTATACGTTTCATTTAAAGGTGCCTGCCACTCTTCGTCTTCTATTATAAAAGTAGAATAAATGCTGGTAGCTGCCTGAATATTTAGACCTATAGCCTTGTCTATAACCGAAAAGAAGTGATCCACAAACTCGCCCACATCCTGATGAACTCGCAAACGGTCTTCACCAAAAGTGTAGTCTTTATCTATCCCTGGCCGGTATGTCTTTTCCATAAAATCACGTGCTGTAGCAGTATCATCATTACCTTTCATTTTAATAAAAGTGTCTTTTACCACATCTAAATCTTCGAATGTGCCACTTTCTTGGATAATCGCATTGTAAACACTAGGTATGTGATAAAGCAATTGAAAATAAGTATTTGCATAGCAATTAGCACCGTTGTTTTGCAAACTCGGATATTGACCTTCTGGCATTTGGCTATATTGCTCACTATCTCTAGCAACACTGTTGCCGTCGTCGTCTCCAAATTGCATGTACGTTGTCCCAGTTACGCCTGATATTTGTGGTGACTGAAATAACGATTGATTTACCATTAGAGGGTACTGGCTGATATCAGAGAGAGTTGATCGATTATCCAAAAGATATCGACGAAGATGTGGCCATCGCTGCCGGTCTGAACATGTTTGATTGTAAAAACTGTCAAACCTCCTAAAAATTCCACTCGAAGTACTATCTGTAATGGTTCTAAAAAGATTTGCTGAGTCAGTAACGATAGACTCCACTCTTCTTGCTCTTGTTTCATCATTAGTCTCTGTAATATTAGCCTCTGTAATATTTAATACATCCCTTGCATAGTTTACGAATGCTGCAATAGAACCTTTGGGATAGTTTACGAATGCTGCAATAAAACCTTTGGTATTGTAGTTTTCGTCTGATAGACGTTTATACAAACCGACTATCGCATTTGCATTTAGAATTTTAAAATTTGGTCCGTACAAATTGTTAAATAACACATTGTTAATGCGTTGACGCATCAGCTGGATAGTTTCTTCTAAATCACTTGCTGTTGCTTCAAACTTTAGAAGCTGCTGCTGACGTATTTCAAATATATTTTTATTAAGAATGCCATTTTCTATATCATCTATTTTACTGTTAAGGGTATTAATACTACTTGTCATCTTATTTTTTACGTCAGGATATTTGATTAGTTCTTCAAACATCAAGTAGTATTGACCTCTAGTATCTACCGGTTCGATAACAACAATATTAAGACTTCCATAGCTCATAGATTCGTTATTAATGTCATAACCAAAATACGAAAGCCACCACATAAAACGTTCGGGTGCAGCACGTCTAATTACAAAACCTACGAAAAACTTTAATATGTCGTTCCTGTTAGCATCCTCGTCCATTTTAACATTGCTTAACATTTTCTGCATACCCGTTGCCGTTATTTTTATATCTTTGCATCCACCACCACTTACACTAATTTTATTGGCATTATAATCGCGTTGTGCCTTTATAATTTCACGAAATTGATCTATTACGTGTGCAATAGCACTATCAATTGTAGGCTGATCGGTACTTTTTATTGTTTCCACTGCCGTGGTTATTAGTTGTTGCATTCCCTGCGGAAGCGTCAACATACTGTCTATAAATTCGTATCCTTGTGGCGTTGTGGCTGTGGCATACTCTAAAGCTTTTTTACCTTCCTCGCTTATACTTGAGTTGTTCGGATCTAATAATTGCAGTGACTTTGGTTTTGACGTTGGCGTAGCAAACTGGTTAAAGACATTTGCAGGCAGATCACCAATATCTGGCACGCTGGGAAATTTAACTTTAAGTGCTTGCAATCCTTTGTAATAGTTTACTGCAAAATCATAAAATTCATGATATTTGTAGATGTATTGAGGAGTGTTTTTGATCAAATTTGACTTTTGTATTAACGTACCCAGTTTTCCAGTATCTCGAACAATAATATCTCGGAAAACATTGTATATTTCCGGAATTTTCTTTAAAGCTTCTGTTTGTGGCAATTTGTTATCCAATATAGGCGAAATGGCATTTAATTTTTCTTTCATTATTGTGCCAGTCTCACTACAAGTTGTGATGAAGTCGTGCTCATCATTACCGTTTATATCAGGTATGGAACTTGTTATTTTACTGGCAAATTTTATGGTTGGAATTGTTGGAATTGATCGTAGTAACGACTTTGAAACAGCTTTTAATATACTGCTATTTTCAGGGTTTAGGTTGATGGCTGGTTCTGATCTTGTGAGATTTGGAACTAATGGTAACGCATCTGAAACAGCTTTAGATATACTGCTATTTTTAGGGTTTGGGTTGATGACTGTGCCTGGTTCTGATTCGCTACTGCTGTCTCTGGCTATAGCTAGCTCTTCTGCTGTTACCTCTTTTCCTACTGGTGGCGAATAGCGTATCTCATTCATCGCGTCTGCAACTTTAGCAAAATCACTAAAATCTTTGGCAAGTGTATCTTCATCTTCATCTGCTCGTTTTTTGCGCATTTCGGCAAATTTTTTAAAAAATACCGCACCAAATATCAATGACTGCTGAAAATGCTGAAAATCTGGAGTCTTTTTATATTCATCAGAAACATCATACGCTGAATCCACATCCAGTACTTTGACTCTGTTAGCAAGGTTCACATTCTTAATAGGAACGTACCCAAAAATATTAAAAAGCACCACAAAATTAATAGCTGTTAAGCTATTTTTCATTAGAAATTGCAAAGCAGGGTTGGCAAGGTTGTCTGAAAAATTATTCCCGGAATTAGCTAAAAGATGGATGGGCAGGTATTGACAAAATACCATACTGAGATATGTCATTCCGCCATTTTTTTCGTCTGAAAGCATCGTCAAAAACAACATAGCGTTTACCACTATATACAATGTGCCACCGATATCTTCAATTTCGTACAATATAGATGAGTTAACATATTTTTTATCAAAACTAAAAACTAACTGATAGTTCGATTTGAATAGGTTGTTTACGCTGTTCACAATATCAAGACAGAATCTATGACACTGTCTATTATATTGACCCTTAAGGCTTCTTAAATATAGCATAACGTTAACAGTATCTTCCTTTACAGCGTCTTCCTTTTCAGTATTATAGTTGGATGAGCGTTTAAATATATAGTTGAGTTTTTTAAATTCATTTTTATCAGCACATTTTTTTATAAGCTTTTCTATATCCCACATATTTTGGAGTGATTGATTTATTTTCTGAGTATCAACAGACATTAGAGCCTTACGTACTGTGGAAAAATTTTGACTTGTATTTTCTGGTAAAGCTTCTAGTTTTTGTAAATTTGACGATATAGTTTCCATACTTGCTATTGCGTTTTTTATCGTTTCTAACGAAAAACTATTGCTTTTAATTAGACCATTATGACTTCCACTAATAGACATTGCACCTGGCAATATTTTCTGAATTGCCGCTAAATAATTTTCATCTATTTCAACTTCTTCTGCTTGTTCTACCTCTGTTTGTTTGTTTTCTACTGCTGATTGCGTTTGTTGTGGATAGAGTGCATCTGCAACTTTAGCAAAGTGTGGAAACATTTCAGCGAATTTGTCTTCTTCTAACTCTTCTTCTGCTTCTTCATCGTCTGGCATTCGCGCTACGGCAGATTCTTCACAAAATATCGCTACCAATGTCAATAATTTCTCAAAATTCTCGTGTGTTTTGTAATTGGAAGCACTATAGACAGAAACCAGATCCAGTACGTCGGCTTTGCCATCAAGTCCTACATCCTTTATGGGAACCAACCCGAAAATATTAAAAAGCACCACAAAATTAATAGTTGTTGAGCTGCCTTTCATTAGAAATTGCAAAGCAGGATTGCCTGAAAATTTGGATTTGAGTGCAAGTTTAGTTAGAAGATGAAATGGCAAGTATTCAGAAAATGCCATTTTAATATACGCCAACCCACCGTTCTTCATATTTTCAACTGAAAGCAATACTAAAAACAACCTAGCGTTTATCACCACATACTGTTTATTAGCAACACTTTCAATTTCATACAACTTAGTCGAATTGATGTATTTTTCATCAAAGCTAAAAGCTAACTTATAACCTGATCCGAACAGACTATTTACAGAATTAACATCAGGCATACGTTCTTTGTCACAAAAACTTTGGCAGATGATGCGTTGGCGTAGATAATTTTCCTTCTCGTGTGTATCTAAATAGGAAATCATGAAAGCAGTAGATATCTCTAAATCTCTTTCCTTGGTAACAGTATTGCCATGACTAGGAATGGTCTCGTCCTGTCTCAACCTAATTTTTTTAATTTCTTCCGGATTAGCACATTTTAATACAAGCTTTCTTACACTGTCCATATTTTCAATATAGTTATTTATTGACTCACTATCAAAAACTGATAGAGCGTTGCGTATTGTGAAAATTTCTGCACTCGCATCATCTGGCAAAGGGTTTAACGTTTTCAAGTTTTCCGATATAGTTTTCATACTTGCTATTGCGTTATCTATCGTTTTTATAGAAAAACCATCAGGTTCAATTAGATATTCATCATATTTCCCACTAATAGACATTGCTCCTGGCACTATTTTCCGAATTGCCGCTAAATTTTCATCTATTTCTATTTCTATTTCTTCTTCTTGTTGTTGTTCTTCTGATTTTTCGTTGGGGTTGCTATAACTTTTCAACTTATTGCTGTCGGTGCTGCTACTGCTGTGCTTGCTTAGTTCCAATTGTTGATCAGACGTCGGCTTATTATCATCTTCATCCAGCGTATGTTTATGTTGTTGCACTATATATTCTATACCTACATCATCTTCACTCGAGTTCTCACTAGTGTTCGTTTCAAAGATTACTGGGTTTGATTTGCTACTGCTGTCTATAGCTGGCTCTTCTTCTACTTGCTGTTCTTCTTCTTGCTCTTCTTCTTGCTCTTCTTGCGGCTGTGGTGGATATAGCAGCAAAATCATTGTATCTGCAACTTTAGTAAAGTGTGGAAACATTGCAGCGAGTTTGTCTTTTTCTAACTGTTTTTCTGCTTCTTCATCGTCTGGCATTCGTGCTACGGCAAATTCTTCACAAAATATCGCTCCCAATGTCAATAATTTCTCAAAATTCTCGTGTGTTTTGTAATTGGAAGCACTATAGACAGAAACCAGATCCAGTACGTCGGTTCTGTCATCAAGTTCTACAACCTCTATAGGACCCGACCCGAAAATATTAAAAAGCACCACAAAATTAATAGCTGTTGAGCTGCTTTTCATTAAAAATTGCAAAGCAAGATTACCTGAAAATTTGGATTTGAGTGCAAGTTTAGTTAGAAGATGAAATGGCAAGTATTCAGAAAATGCCATTTTAATATACGCCAACCCACCGTTCCTTATATTTTCATCTGAAAGCAATACTAAAAACAACCTAGCGTTTATCACCACATACCGTTTCTTATCAACTCTTTCAATTTCATACAACTTAGTCGAATTGATGTATTTTTCATCAAAGCTAAAAGCTAACTTATAACCTGATCCGAACAGACTATTTACAGAATTAACATCAGTCATCCTTCCTTTGTCAAAAAAACTTGGGTAGATGATGTGGCGGCGTATATTATTTTCGTTCTTGTGTGTCTCTAAATAGGAAATCATGAAAGCAGTAGATATTTCTAAATCTCTTTCCTTGGAAACAGTATTGTCATGACTAGGAATGGTCTCATCCTGTTTCAAGCTAATTTTTTTAATTTCTTCCGGATTGGCACATTTTAATACAAGTTCTCTTACACTATCCATATTTTCAATATAGTTATTTATTGACTCACTATCAAAAACTGATAGAGCGTTGCGTATTGTGGAAATTTCTGCACTCGCATCATCTGGCAAAGGTTTTAGTTTTAACGCTTTCAAGTTTTTCGATATAATTTTCATACTTGCTATTGCGTTATTTATTGCTTCTAACGAGAAACTACCGGGTTCAATTAGACCATCGCCATAACTTCCACTGATAGACATTGCACCTGGCACTATTTTCCGAATTGCCGCTAAATTTTCATCTATTTCTTCTTCTGCTGCTGCTTCTGCTTTTTCGTTGGGGTTGCTGTAACTTTTCGGATTAGTGCTGTCGGTACTGCTACTGCTATCGTTGCCGCTGGTATTTTTTGATTTCAGTTGCGGCTTTGACGTTGTTTTTTTCAATTCTGAATCTAGATCGCTATCGGTGGAATTTTGTCTTATTGTTATCATTCGGCGCTGTTGACGACCTGGTTTTGGATTATTAGCACTATCGCTATCGTTGTTGCTAGTATTTTTTGATTCCGGTTTTAGATCTATTTTCGATTGCTGCTTTGATGTTGTTTTTTTCAATTCTGAATCTAGATCGCTATCGGTGGTGGTGATATCGCCGGGATTTCGGCGCAGTTGACGCTTATTCTTGCTCGCTGTCTTTGGATTACTACTGCTATCGCTGCTGCTAGTATTTTTTGATTTCAGTTGCTGCTTTGACGTTGTTTTTTTCAATTCGGTATCGCTGAGAATTCGATTTTCGGGCGGCGGATTTCTATCTATTTGAAATAATAATGGTACTGTCGGATATGTACCTATATCGACTTGGGGCGGCGATAGATGGCTATCGGTATCGATGATATTTCTTCGAGCCCTTTTATTTATATAGTGGTTTCCGCTATGGATCATTGATTCTGATACGCTATCGATTTGCAGTGCTAATAGCATTAACTGATTTATATCCATATCGCTATTGTCTTGTATTAATTGCTGATACCAATTTATATCGCTATCGCTATAGCTATTATCGCTATCGCTGCCGCTTTGCAATTGCATCACCTGCTTCTTGTTCGTTTCTATATAGCTATCGCTATCGCTGCCGCTTTGCAATTGTATCACCTTCTTCTTGTTTGCTGGTTGCGGTGTTTCTATATCGCTATCGCTATCGCTATTTTGCATTAGCGGTGTTTCTATATCGCTATCGCTGATGCTTATTAGTTTCAACTGGCTAGGGAGTCCAGCTTTTATTTGATTCAGGCTCGCACTGATATTTTCCATAACGATAATGCTTATTGTTTTTATGTCTTTCATTGCTTTTATACGGCTTTTATCGTAAACAGTTGCAAGTTGCAGATTTGACATAAGAGCAATGGCGGTTAATGTATTGCAAATATTGTCAATGAAAGCACGATTGGCTGCCGTCATTATCCAAAGATGGTCGCTATACCACCACAAAAGGATTGCTGCATTTAAAGTTTCTACAATTATAATATCTACTATAGCTGGCGATAAAACAGAGACAAATTTTTTAGAAGAAAATTTAGATTCAGATAACTCGAAGGTAGGAAAAGCTTTTGGAAGGTAAAAGCTATTAGGTTCTATAGAACTAATGGTAAAATGTTTGTTACTCAAAAGCAAAGGTATAACATTACCTAATTTCTTACAAATATAGTCTGACAATAGTCCATTATCATCAAGAAAAAATGGTGTTGGAACTTCTATAATTGCATTTAGAGCCTCAAAATTTCCAAAATAAGCTGACTGTCCATCGTTTTCAGGAATTGTAAGGTCAAAAAAGTAGCCGTCATCATATTCATTGGCATATCCTACGATGCTGCATACGTCAAGAGCACTGCTTATTCCATACCCACGCAAAACTCTTATCAGCA
>JAITQU010000202.1 GCA_031288735.1 Christensenellaceae bacterium | reverse complement strand
TCACGAGTATTGCTGAGATCTTTGATCGCTAATCTTTATACTTTGGAATGCAAACATATCCAACTCGGCGATGTTATTAAAACATTGCCTTTTTTCATATGGGGTGTGAACAGTAACTTCAAATAGTCGAATTGGAAAGCAGTAAGTAAATAATTTTGAATTTTATTTTATACTATGTTATGCTATATATAAAAACGCATCTGATATTTTGTATATATTTATTCCCTTGATTTTTAAAGCTGTTTTTGATAAATTAAAAACATGCACAAACAAAGATAAACACAGAAGCAATAGACAAATAGGGCATCGAGGGTTGGAAATTGGGCATTCCCGTTAAAGCAAAAATCTGCGAAATTGCTCGGAGTGGAAAATTGAGCGCATATCTAACTCCAAGTAGAACCGTACCAAAAAAACAGATTAATATGAATGAAATATCAGCATTTAATATTAAATGATTTAAAATCATTTAAAAAAATCAAAAAAGCCCAAAAGTTAGTATCTAAAGGGAGTAATTAATCATGCGAAACAAGAAATATATGATAACTGACGAGACAACTATTACGATAGAAGGAACATTTCACCGCATTAAGGCACTTAAAGATTTTGGCAATGTTAAAGCTGGCCAACTCGGTGGCTGGATTAAAAAAAAGCGAAACCTTTCACAAAAAGGATTATGTTGGATTGATGAAAATGTAATGGTTTATGACAACGCAAAGATTTATGGAAATGCAATTGTTTCTGGCGATGCACTTGTTTGTGGAGATGTACTTATATGTGGAGATGTAATTATTTCTGGAAATACTATGGTCTATGGTTATGCAAGTATCTCTGGCAATGCAAAAGTCATAGGCATTTTTAGCGAAAAAAAAGATGGTAAAAAAGCAGAGTTTTTTGCGACAATAATTGGTGACTATGCAATTGTCAATGGAAACGCATTAATATGCGGCGAAGTAAAGGTTTTGCAGTACGGAAAAGTTTCTGGAAATGCAAGTGTTTTAGGCACTGATATAATCCGTGGTTTTTCTAGAGTTAAAGGTAATACAGCGAAAATTGATGGACTTATTGTCTCTCAAGAGGATATAGATAAGTATATGGCTGGACTTACTATAAAATTATAGACAAGTTGTATACTTAAAAAACAATAGCTAAAAGCCACGACAGTAAAGACTTAAAATAGGAATATAAGAGTATTAGAAATTTCAAAGTATTAATAAAAAGATAGAATGATGCATAATTAATCTACATCGAAATTATTAAATCCTCTTTTTATACTCGGTTTATAAAAATTGAAATAATCGAAACGGGAAGCATTATGTAAATTAATTCCAAAAATTTTTTATGCAATACATAAACGTCGCTGATGTTTTATATATTCTTATTTGCTTGATTTTTAAAACGATTTTTGATAAATTAAAAACAATATGGATTACACAAAGATAAACGCAGAAACAATAGACAAATGGGTCATCGATGGTTGGAAATGGGGCATTCCTGTTTCAGCTAAAATTTGTGAACTTGCTCGGAGCGGAGAATGGAGCGTGTATCTAACTCCGACGAGAATCGTACCAAAGGAATGGTTTCCATCTCTAAAAGGGAAAAAATTATTAGGACTTGCAAGCGGTGGCGGACAACAAATGCCGATATTTTCAATCGTAGGTGCTGATTGTACTGTTTTGGATTATTCAGAAAAACAACTCGAAAGTGAACGTATTGTGTCCGAGCGAGAAGGTTATATCATAAATATTATAAAAGCTGACATGTCTCAGTTCCTGCCATTTGATGACTGTAGTTTCGATATAATTTTTCACCCTGTATCAAACATATACATCGAAAATGTTCACCACGTTTGGCGAGAGTGTTACAGAATACTAAAACATAACGGAATATTACTTGCAGGTCTTGACAACGGGTTTAATTTTTTATTCGATAGCAAAGAATTGCCACTTACTATTAAGAATAAACTTCCCTTTAACCCACTAAAAAACCAAGATCTTCTGAAAAAATTACAAAACGACAACAATGGCATACAATTTAGCCACACCTTTGATGAACAAATAGGCGGTCAGCTTAAAGCTGGTTTTGTGATAACAGATGCTTATGAGGATTACGAATCTGAAACTGGCTCTGAATTGCCTAATACTGCCTCATTTGGTATCCCAACATTTTGGGCTACAAAAGCAATTAAACACTAACTTTTCATTGTTATGTAGATAGGACCTGTTCTTGATCTAATTCTAATCCAAGTTTTGCTACTAGATCCAGTACTTTTTTTGTTACTTCAGTAGTCCTCCATCCATTACCAATTTGGACTGCGTGTATTTTAGATAGTACCTCCGTCAAACCTTCTAAAGAGTACTTTTTTAACAACTTTTTTTCTCCTAACAGAGCAAGTATCCGACATGCAATCATTGTAATATGACCAATAAATGACCATGCTTCGAATCCAGCATCGCTATGCTTGTAACTTGTATCGTTTTCACACACGTTACGCATTGTATCAAACATTTGCTCTATTTCCCAGCTGTTAATTGATGTATTCCATCTATAGTTTTTATTCCATCCGCCTGCGCCAACTGGCACATTAACAACACGGCTTCTCTCATTAATTCATCTTTTTTTGTTAGCTTTTTTTTATTTTGGTGTCCTCCTAATTCGTGTTTTTATTATACCTCCTCCTCCACGATTTACACAAATTAATATACACTCCCACAAGACACAAAGATATTCTGAAAATACTCGATCTAGCTGAAAAGGATTTCCTAGCAATTTAAAAATTAGAATAAAGACTGTTAAAAACAGTGACCTTGTATGATTTGTTTGTTATGAAATGTTAGAGACCTTATTTGTACTAAATATTGTAGTTTTCAAGAGAACTATATAATTTTTAACATTTAAATTCTTCTAGATTTTATTCCCACATCATTTTAAAACCTGTTCTTACTTAGTCCAATAATGTTTCGTTATTTGTTTTTCATTACTGTTCTTCTGCAATCAGTTTTATGTGATTAGCAGTATAGGAATTAATTTGCGAAATTCAGGATCTATAGATTAACGCTTACGATTTTAGAATGTTTATTTATTAAATTGCTCTATTAAAGTATCGCTTAAAGCCGACAACGACCATAGCTGACCAAGATTGCTATATTCAAAATTATTTGTCAGAGTATTCCATTGCATAAATCCAAGTAGCTGTTCAACAACTTCTCCGTTAGCCTTTTTTCTAACGACTCTTGACGCATCGACTTCCGAAGTTAGTATGCCAGTTAAACGGCTACTCGCTCCGGCATCGATATTTATTAACAATCCATATTTAGCATCGGAGACTACGGTGTAGCCCAAAAGTTGCGACCATTCAGCTAATCCGACATTCGCGCATAACTTTACTTCTAAGATGACAATTTCAAACTTTATACCGTTTGTAATCACACCGAAAATATCTAAATTTAGAGGAGATGTTTTTCTGCAAAATGTTTGCAAGCAGGAACATTCCTCAGGATACTGCGTAATCAGTTCTTTAATTTTAGAAGTAAGTTCTCCATTTTTCCAAAATATAGAAACGTCCGTTATTCCCTTTGCGCGGAAATTGCTATTTAACTGCGCTTCTATGAATCGCGTAATTTCAGGATAATGTGCAACTTCGTTTTTTTTCACTTCAAATCGTCCTCCGTAATCGAACGAACGATTATTTTGTATTCGTTATCCTCAACTTTACTTATAAGTTTTTTATAAACCGCTGGATTGTTTGCGCCGACTATAGCCGCATGGTTGTCAAGAGATAAAATAATAGGAGTCAACAGATCGGGGATATAAATTTTTACGGTTGCGTCCAGATTAGCGGCTAAGTATTCTTGAATAATTTCGTCCATATTGCCACGGGGCCTATTCCCATTTAAACGATCAAGTTTCGCGGCGACTAAAAAAGCGATAGCGTTCGCCACTTCGTTTACAGGGTAACCGCTTGTGTCGCTACCAAATAAAAGAGAGCGAGCGTTTTCTTTATATAGTCCAAAAAGATAAGCGATTTCAATATCTCTGTCAGAATAAGTTCTATCGGAATAGAGTTTATTCGATTGGACTATGCTTGCTATAAAAATCCGAGTTCCTTTTGTTAAAACAGGAAAAGGATTAATGTATTGTTCGGCAGTTGCAATCAATGCGGATATTTGATTATACGGCGCGTGTTCACAGCCCATTACGGCGCAAATATGGCGATTATGAAGATAGTGTCCGTCTTTTATAAGTGGAGGCAAAGATTCGCTATACTCGTCAGGGTGAACACAAGAAACGTTAGGAGATTCAATAATCATTGCTTCGCAAGTTTCACCAATATTTTTTTCCTTTTCTAATTGTCGATTTTGTTTTAACGATTGAGCTTTTGATGCAAACGAGAACGCTCCGAAATCGGCGTATTGATCGGACAAGACTCGCAACTTAAATCCTTTCGACCACTGTTTATAATGTGGATCTTTACTACAGTGAAGATTAGGATGATTCCACGTCATCTGATCGGGATAACATTTAATGCTATGTAAAAGTTTGGAAAGAGCACAAATTGAATAATAACTTGACCCTCCGGGAAACTCAAAAGAAATCATTTGCTTGTCGTCAGTGAAGCGTCTATGAGAGTTTTTTGTACTGCCGATCGTATCCGCAAGACCGGCGACAAATCTTCTTTTCATATTATCGTCAACAAGATGCGGAATTATTTTATTAATCTCGGCGTTTTTGCGAAGTTCGCCTTCACAGACTATCCCATACTTTTCTAAATCTGCCTGTAGGTTGGAGTAGTCCCCATCACATAAAATATTCCACTCTCCGCTTGCAGTAGCATCGTATGAAATAGACAGTCCATAAATACTTTTAATCAGCGGGCTGACAAAGTTCATAATATCGCGAGATATCTGACCCGCTCTGTTTGGTTCTTTTTCATATGAACCCCATTGTTTAAATGGAAGCTTTATTCTGAAATTATCTTCGGCATTTCCCCAAACTCCGCCACCGATAATAAGTCCTAAAAGATATGCTTTATCCGTGTTCATAATCACGTCTCAAAAACTTGTTCCATTATTGCTGCGGCGATCGCTTTAGCAAGCGTAGGAGGAACGGCGTTGCCTATAACTTTATACATTGCGACAATATCTTTTGATGTTCCGTCAATAAAATTAAAGTCATCGGGAAATGTTTGTATACGGGCAATCTCTCGAATAGTATAACGTCTATTTTCCGTAGGGTGAATAATGCCACAGTTTTCGGGCTGTGCGGAGGCGGTGATAGTTCCACATATTTCCGCTCTTGAAAAACGTCTATAAAAATTAGGCGAATGGTACTTCTTCATGTTATCTCGGATTTTTCTAAAACGCGGAGCTAAATGTTCATAAGGTACGTTTTTCCAAGAGCCGCCTTCGGGTATATACTCGATCATTTCCAACGCCTGAGGCGATAATTCCCAATGCACCTGATTAGGGATTTCCGCAGGAATATGTAATGCGGAGTTAAGTACAAGCTTCGATTTATCCTTCTGCTCACTCGAAAAAACAAACGATTTTCCCAAGTCTTTTCTTATACCCACGAATATAACCCTTTGACGGTTTTGAGGTACACCGTAATCGCTTGCGTTAAGCACTTTATATACGACATCGTAACCGATGTTTGTCATATCCGATAAGTCTTCTTTTATGGCTTCGGGTAAATTGCGTCCGTCTATATATTTTGACGAAAGTATTCCTTTTACGTTTTCTAACACGATTACTTTTGGCATTTTTGCTTTAATAATTCGCAGACATTCTTTATATAGCATTCCTCTTGAATCGTGAATGCCTTTTCTATTTCCCGCATTAGAAAACGGTTGGCACGGAAATCCTGCCGTCAAAATATCTCCATCCGGAATCTCGCTTTCATCAATAGCACGAATATCTCGGCCGTCAATTTCACCGAGATTTAATCTGTATACGGCCTGCGCATCGGAATCAAAATCGTTTGCCCATATACGCTGAAATCCAGCTTGTTCAAAGCCTAAATCAAGACCTCCGCACCCCGCGAACAGCGAGACCATTTTGGGTTTGTTTTCTATCATAATTTCTCACTAGCTCCAGTTTCTATACCGTTGGTGTGTGCGCTCAAATAGTTTTCAATATCTTGTATTTTTATTCGCCAAGCGCGATCGCCAACCTTTGAGGCAACAAGAAGATTGTCTTTAATCAATCGTCTAATTGTTTTGTCTGAAAGTTGTAGATAACTTGCAACCTGCGATATAGTTAATAATTTCTCAGTCACAACAAACTCTCCCTTTAAATTAATATTCATATTTTACTTGGAAAATGCGGGAAAGTCAAGTCGTGAGTGGGACATAAGTGGACAAGGCGGGACATAAGGATAAATAGCGGTCCTTGACAATCGAAGCACACACCTGTAAAACCTACACTTTATCCGCTATATATTAATAAATCCATGTTTCAAATTTACTAGGCTATAGCATTGTTTTCTTTCTTTTTCTTAATCTTTGTCCACTTCAATTGATTTTACAACAACCCAATTTGGAGCTTAAACTGCATATAATTTTTCATTATTTTTGTATACTTACCCACGCAAAATAGCGAAGATCCAAATTTTTATTACTCTCTTCTTTAAGTCGATAGCTAAATGAGATTAAATTTATATTTCATTACTTCAATCGATTAATTATTATTATTAAAATTAATTCGACTTGCTTTGTTCTACCAATCTTTTCATATATTTATTTTAGTAATGTCTTGTCAATGCTAAAACAGATTGAATATTTTGAGTTTTAAAATTTTGAGTTATTTATACATTTTAAAATACAGAGAAATAATTTAATAATTGATAATTTGATTAAAATAGTATTCTCAAAAACAGATAAATTATAATATAGTATTCTAATTTAAGCATAAACTAGAATTAAACATGAATTGTTTAACACAGTGTAAATTTTTTGATTAAATTTGTTGCCCATTATTTTAAAATAGTTAAAGTAAATATTATGTTACTATTGAGCTAAATTTTGTTGTATAATGTAAATAAGATTAAATTGAATTAGACTCTCTTCTCTTTATAATTTAAGCAAGTTTTCTCTAGGAATGTATGTCAGATAAATATTACGATGAATTCAACAAAATAAATATAATAAAGTTACAAGAATTTTCAAGCAAACTACCAGATTTTTGCTTCGATTTTTTTATTGGAATTGAAATGCGCACTACACCACTTACTCGTTTAGGTTATGCTGATGATATTTTGTTGTTTTTAAATTATATAATTAGTTCCAAAGGATTAGATATAGATACTAAATCTCTTTCTTTAGATGATCTGAAGAAAGTTACTTCTATTGAAATCGAACATTATTTAAGTTATTTAAGTTGTTACAGTAAAAACGGCAAAACACAATCCAATAAAGCTCAATCTAAATCCAGAAAGCTTAGTTCAATTAGAGCATTCTTTAAATATTTATATGAAAAGGATTTATTGCCTCAGAATGTGGCGTCAAAAGTTGCTGTACCTAAACTCCATGATAAACCAATCATAAGATTAGAGAGTTCAGAGGTTGTAAAGCTTTTAAATAATGCCGAGTCAGATTTCAAATTCAAAACAAAAATTCAAAATTCATATAATTTAAACACAAAGGACAGAGATATTGCAATACTTACTCTTTTGCTCGGAACTGGAATTCGTGTAAGCGAGCTCGTAGGACTAGATCTCTTAGATATTGATCTAGATTGCCTCTCTTTTGTCGTGACAAGAAAGGGCGGAAATAAAACTATACTATATTTTACAAAAGAAATTAGAGATGCAATTGAGATTTATTTACCGACTAGAGAATATATGCTCGAAAAAGCTGGTATTCAAAATGAATATGCTTTATTTTTATCACTCCAAAATAAACGAATATCAGTACGTGCTGTTCAAAAAATTGTTAAAAAACATGCGGAAACGGTAACAACTCTCAAAAAAATTTCACCACACAAGCTCAGAAGCACCTTTGGCACATCGCTTTATGGTGAAACAAAGGATATTTATGTTGTAGCAGAGGTTTTAGGACATAAAGATATTAATACTACAAAAAGACATTATGCTGCAACGAGTGAAGCAATTAAGCGAGCAGCAAGTAAAAAAATAAAATTGCGTCCCGATAACTATGATGAATAAAAATTAATCTAAAATTAGTAATTTTATATCTATTTATTTGATGAATAGATGTCGTTAATGATTTTATCTAGTATAAGTTAAAATTAAATTTATCAGCTTTAAAACATTTCATTTGTTTTTTAGTCTAATTCGTCAAGTGTTAATTCAAAGCCTTTAATAAAATTATCTAAAAAATATTTTATTTCTGGTAGCATATTTTTTTCTAATAATGCTAGCGTTGATTTATACGCTTTTGAAAACTCATTATTACCACTCTTTAATTCTTCAATGCATTTTATATATGCAGATAGTTTATCAGCAGCTTTAACAATTTTATTTTCATAATCATCAGTATCTTGAATTAATAAAGGTGCAAACTCTGATTTAATTTCCTTAGGTAACATTCCTAATAGTCGGTAGTTTGCAACCACTTCTATATTTTTATATGCTTGCTTTATGTCATTATTATAATATTTTACTGGTGTTGGTAAATCACCAGTTATTACTTCGCTAGAATCATGATAAAGTGCTAGTACCGTTACTCGCTCAGGATTGATAGTCCCACCAAATATTTTGTTGTTTATTACTGCTAGTGCGTGAGCAATTTGTGCTACTTGAGCTGAATGTTCAAGGAGATTCTCACATGACACTGAACGCATTAAATTCCAGCGCTTAATATTTCTCATCCTATTTAAATACGCGAAAAAATTATAGCTTTTCATAGTTATTGCATTTTCACCATAATATCTAGTAATAAATCCATTGCCTGGTCAGCTAAATCAGCTGTTTGATTTAAGTGCCTATATATTTCCCTATATTTAAATATCTTTTTATGATCATCGTCCTCGAATAGAATTGCTAACGCCTTTGTTGTCATGTCACCTACTTTGTTTTCCATTGCTTTAACATAAATGGCCTCGTCTCTTGATATTGCTGGATGGTCTTCTATATTTGCTATAGCAAGAATTATGTGTTCGCATATATCTAAAAGTGCAGCAGTAACCGCAATCATTTCTTCGTCTGGTTTAACATTAAAGAAACGAATCTCATCAACTGACGTTTTTGCATAATCTAATATTTCATCTAATTGACTTGAAAGCCTAAATAGGTCCTCTCTATCAATTGGTGTTATGAATGTTTTGTTTAATTCGTCAATAAGGATACGACGGATCATGTCACCATCACTTTCAGTTTTTATAACTCCATCTGCCACACTTTCATCATTTGTTTCACAATAATTATGTAATAACTTCATGCCAGTAGCAGCATATTGTGCTTGTTTTTCTAGTAACTCAAAAAAAGTAGGAGTTTTTTTTGCTTTTAATCTAAATTTCATATATTACCTCGTATTTAATATCACACTTTAAATATAACTTTGCTAACAAAAAGATAAACTACTGCACCTAGTGAAGCAGCAATAGGCAAAGTTAATGCCCAGCTTATAACAATTCGTAGTGCCATATTCCATTGAACATGGCGTAATTTTTCAGCTGCTCCAACTCCAATAACTGCCGATGACATTACCTGCCCAGTGCTAACAGATATACCCAGTTGCGAAGCAATAAGCATTAGAAGACTTGTAGATACTTGAGCTGCCACAGAATGTACAGGTTGTAATCTGAATATTTTTCTACCTACAGTATTTATAACTCTATATCCTCCTAGCATTACTCCTGCTGCTAACGATACGCTTATTACTAGCACTGCCCAAAATGGTACTGATGATCTTGAATATTCAGATAATCCTAGCATTCCTATCATCATAAAAACGCTCAGTGCTTTCTGAGAGTTGTTCAAAGAAAAGGTAGATGCAAGTAAGACTAGATTTATTCTTTGTAGTATCATAAACACATTGTTTATTCCACGATGTGCATGCCGCATTAGTTTTCTTACAAGTTTCATAAATAGGTATGCAATGATTAGTGTGATTATCGGCGCAAGTGCAACCATTAATACAATATTTACGCCAACATACTCTTTCCACTGAATAGCTTGAAATCCAAAAGCTGCAATTCCCGATCCAATAATTGCGCCTAGTAAAGTATGTGAAGTACTATTTGGGACTTTTAACGTGTAAGCTATGCCACCCCATATTATTGCCGCAATTACACCAGCAAACAAAAAAGAAAACGCTTTTTCTTGTGAAATTTCAAAAAAATATGTAAAATATATTGTTTTTTTACTTATATTATCTGCAAGTGTAAATCCTGAGATATGAAACAGAACACCAACTATATATACAAGTATAGGAATTGAGAATTTTGTTATTGCTGTTGTTATAACTGCAATATTTGGTTTTATTGCACGAGTAGCAACGGTAGTCGCTAGAGCATTAGAACCATCATTAAAACCCATATAGAAAGTGTATAACACCACTAAAATAAATACTACAATTGCATATACAGTCATGCAACAATTATATATTTGTTTTAAATAAAATGCAAGTTGTTATAATTTTTAACAAAACAATATACACTCTCTCTATTTCGATTGGCAATTAAAGATAACTATGATTTTTTACTTGTAATCTTTATCAATTTTTTCTAATTCAATTCTTTCCAGCTGTGTTTTTCTTTTATGAACTTCGCTAACTCATCTTTGTTTTTATTCTCTGTGATTTCCATGAGCCATCGTGTGTCTACCAAAATACCGAGCACTTTTTCATGAGTCTTGTTATCTGTTAAGTGTTCTAAAACAGCGTAGCCAATATATCCATAAGGTGCTCTGCTCGTATCCAATCTGCATGGGTTGTCTTCAAAATTGTATGGCATTATAAAAGCATTATAAACGATTGTGTCATTTTGAGCCGCAAAATTGCCGTATGTTATTTGCTTGTTTATATCTGCGGCTGCCGGCACGTTAAAGTTACTAGCTAAGGAATAATATTTAGCATCCAAAACAAAAATCTCAGATTCGTCCGTTTTCATTATTGTGTCGGGTAATAATAAATTTCCTTTCGATTCACCATTAACAAAATGCCACGTTGCTTTTGGAAAATACTTGCGTTTTTTCTCATCCGTTATTCCATAGGTTATGTCGACAAAGTTTTCCCAAACTGTGTGAAAGTGTGTTGTCCCAAAAAAGAATGAGTTTTTATCATTTGCCCGCTCGAAACTTAGCATTGCAATCATAGCATTAAAAAGAAGTTTGTTTCTATCGTTGAAAGTGGTCTTCTGCGAGTCGTGTATTATTGAAATAAAGTAACTCCTGTCTTCGTGCTTTATTTGCAATCGTGGCTTATGCGGATTAAAAGTCGTGAAAATCCACCCTAATTTTTGAAACGCCTCGAATACACACCATTCATGAATAAGTGAAATCATATTGTCTGTTTTTTTCTCGTTTTGTCTAATTATATAGTCTGTATATATCGGTGAGTTGTTTTGAAGCAGTGGTTTAACTGAGCTAATTGTGCGTTTCCAGTTAATTTTACCTATTTGTGCATTCTTGTACTTTATTTCGCTTTCAATATAATACCCATTTTGCATGAACGCCTTTATAATCGTTATGTATGCGTCAAACGGAAAGCCCTCTGATACACCCCGCAAGCCATACAGTTCCTGTTCAACACTCTTACTATAACGCTTTATTGTGTTTAGTAACAAGAATAATTCTTTTTTAAGCTCGGCTTGTTTTTCATTGGTAGAATGCTTGTAGCCGTATGGAAATATTGCATCGACAAAAGTGTTGCTAGCGTCAGTCGACCTAAGCACCATTCCAACAAAATCATCGTTACTACTACCCGTATGGTTTCTCGGTCTAATAAAAAATTCAGCCATTAGTATTCAATGTCTCCGATAATTTAGAAATTGGCTCTATAAAAATATGCAGCAAATCTCCGAAACTGTTCGTAAATTTAGGTTGCATAAAATAATCGATTACCTGCTCTAGCGTCTTATATTTACCTATATTAAAAAGTCTATTTCTGTCAAACTTGAACGCATCGTCCCAAAGGTATTTTAGAACCTTGTTTGCGAAACGTTTTTTCGAGATAGTTCTTTCGTCAGCTGAGTCGGGACGAATAAACCATGCGCCGAGACGCTTGTCTTCGCTTGACATGATTCCAGCCTGCGTTGCTAAAATCTCGTTTACTTTCATTGCAAACTCTTTCCAAGTGATGTTAGTATCTTCAATAATAAATTCTTCTAAAGCTTCTAGATTGTTAGATATGAGTTGCATGTCCCATCTTCGTTGGAATGCTGTATCGAGTGTGAAAACGTTTTGGTCGCTCGTATTCATCGTGGCAAATATCCATAAGTTTTCTGGCAATTTAAGTTGTTCTTTCTTATTATTGAATACGTATTGCGCAATCTCTGCGTTCGTAATGCTGTATTCGCTTACACCATTCTCGTTCCTGTCAAGCAATTGAAATATATCGCCGAAAATCGCTGATGCATTGCCACGATTTATTTCCTCTATTATTAAAAAGTATGGCATTTTCTTTTTGTCATTCACCGCTCTTCGAAGAATGCTTGTAAAAGGTCCTTCTTTGAAAACGTATTTGACCTGTCCGCACTCTTCCGTTGTCGGTAAAATTTGACCTGTAAAATCAGAGTAGGTATAATCGGGATGAAAAACAACACGACTTATATTTGCTTTAATTTCCAATTCTTTGTTGCCTATCGCGCTAGATGAATTAACAATATTATCTATTCTATTTTGTACAGAGAAGCTTTTACCACTCCCAGGTACACCGTAAAATATAACATTTTCACCTTTTAATGTAACCAGCTCTTCCGACTCCTCGAAAACGGCTTGCGCTATTTCGTTAGAGTTTTCGCTAATCGTACTTGTGTCAGTATTCGAATTTGGTCCTATAGAAATTTTCAGTAAATCTTTTAAATTGTTCGTTGTGCTATGATTCATAAAACGATCGATTACCTGCTCTAACGTCTTATAATAATCTGTTTTAAAAAATTTATTTCTGTCAAATTTGAACGCATCGTCCCAAAGGTATTTTAAAACCTTGTTTGCGAAACGTTTTTTTGAGACAGTTCTTTTGTCAGGTGAATCGGAACGAATAAACCATGCGCCGAGACTTTTGTCTTCGCTTGACATGACTCCGTCCTGCGTTGCTAAAATCTCGTTTACTTTCATTGCGAACTCTTTCCAAGTGATGTTAGTATCTTCAATAATGAATTCTTTTAAATCTTTGAGATTGTTAGATATAAGTTGCATGTCCCATCTGCGCTGGAATGCTGTATCAAGTGTGAAAACGTTCTGGTCGCTCGTATTCATCGTGGCAAAAAGTCATAAGTTTTCTGGCAATCTAAGTTGCTTTTTCTTATCATTGAATACGCATTGTGCAATCTCTGCGTTTGTAATGCTGTATTCACTTACACCATCCTTGTCCCTGTCGAGCAATTGAAATATATCACCAAAAATTGCTGATGCGTTGCCACGATTTATTTCCTCTATTATTAAAAAGTATGGCTTTTTCGTTTTGTCAAACACCGCTCTTCGAAGAATACTTGTAAAAGGGCCCTCCTTAAAAACGTATTTGACATGTCCATTCTCGTCTGTTGTAGGTAAAATTTGACCTGTAAAATCAGAGTATGTATAATCGGGGTGGAAAACGACACGACTTATGTTTTCATTAATTTTCGAGTAATCGTAATCTATCGCGCCAGAAGGATTAATAACATTTTTTATCCTTTCTTGTATAGAATAGCTTTTACCACTCCCAGGTACACCGTAAAATATAACGTTTTCACCTTTTAATGTAACAGTTGGTGTTTCTTCAGCCGTCTCGAGCACGTCTTGCGCTAATTCGATGTAGTTTTCGTTATTTATACTTGTGTTTGTGCTCAAATTTTGATCTATGGAACTTCCACGGCTTACTGTTAAAAATTTTGTATATCGTTTCAAAACTGAAGACAAAGTACCTATATATGATCTCACTGCGCTTTTAAACTCTTCTTTTACCTTATTTTCATTAAATATTTTAATAACTTTTAGTATCTTGTCCTCATCTGTAATTTCAAATATATCTGTTTCAAAAAGACTTTTCTGACGCAAGACGTCATTCAATTTATTTAACGCTAAATAATAAGAATTAACTGTCTTGCTATCATATGTAATGCCAGGTCTCGGTTCCATCACCTCTAGCCATTCTTTAAATTTTTCTCTGTTTTCCACGTTATACCTCTATTAATTGCTACACAAGATTTTTCATATAGTACACGATGTCTATGAGTGCAAATCTTTTATTATGTCGCAAACTTTGTTTTTATTTTATCACATGCGTTAATACGTAATTTCGCTACTTGAAACTCTAAAATGCTAGAAATTTATTGGAACAGCTGTTTTTAAGTTCACACTTTCTACTTCGTTCGATCCGATATGTTGTAAGTTTCATATCCAATATATAGTAGCAAACTTTATTTTGCATTACTGTGTTACTCGACCTTTGCGATCACTTCATGCTTGAATATTTTTTTGAAACTTTTGAAGATGTATTAGTTTTTTATCTTTGACAAAAGTTGAAGTGCGTGCCATTAGTGTCGAAAATTTAACACTACAATGCTTGGTTTTCTTTCATTGAAAATTTTAAGCTCGCTATTAAACGAATACCGTAAATGTTTATAGATCTTTATTGCGATAATGCTCGAGTATGATTGTGTGGTAAATTTTTCAAGACATTATATGTACTTGGGAGAGTTTTCATTATCGAATTTATCTCAATGCACTTTTGAGTAGTAGACTATTTAATCGACTCAGATCAATACGATTTCGACATGAATGCTCATTAATACCATAATAAAAGTATGCGCTTTGATCGGTTTTTTTCTCTTTCAAACATTATTCAATACGTCTAGACACTATATATTTATATATTACATATACTCATTTAGTGATTTAAAAAATCTAAAATTACTTTAGCAATTTTAGATCAAGCTCGTTTTAAAATATTTTTTTTAAACCACCTGTAACTATTTTTTGCATTGAAACTTTTTACAAAATCAATCAATTGTGTATAATTTCAAATATAGCGACCTTGTCTGTCGTAGCAGTCTAAAAAATTCTAATGTTTTTTTAATTGTAACATCAAATGAAAATGTTGTTTTTTCTAGGCTTCTATAAAATTTCGGATGTTGCGCTGCGAGCTTGTAGTTTTCTACCCTCGAGATAAAACTATATTGAATTTGTTGTAAGTAATTTTTTTTCTATGGGTTGTCAATCGTTTTTTTATGTAAATTATATTGTAATAAAATCAAACTCTAGTAACGCTCTTACAAGTAACTTGCTGTAACTTTCGATCAGTCGAATCAAAGAAAAACAAAGACTTTTTTGACCCCTTGAAGCATTTTGCACCATGGTAATCTTTTACTTTGCTTTGGTTTGCAATTTAAATTTATTCAAAGCTTTTTAAAAATTTATTAAACTTTTCAAGGTAATAATACTCCGCCTTATCAACTTATAGCCTGTCTTACCATTTAAAGCGTTGAATATAGTGTAAAACCTTGAGTAACTACGAAAGTTGTCTGAGCTATTAAAACGCCATTTTAGTTAAAAAACTTTTTTTTGAATTAATCTAGCTTGCTATGTTGCTCTTTTAATAAATTAGCACTTCTATATTCATATGTCAATACCTTTAAAATCCGTTTTAATAGTTGCAAATTACGCATTACTACACACCTTAACTTAATAAATTATTAATGGTAACTTCCTAAACCATATAAAGGGAGTGTGTATCATTTTGTGTAAATAGGTGGGAAGGAGAGGTAGTCTGTAGCTAGTGATCTGTTCAGTTTTGATTGTATCAGTTACCTTCCCATTTGTCAACACATAATTTCGCTCTTAATCTTTATAAGAATTGCCACGATTAAAAGAATATTTCGGCATTTTCATTTAGTTTCCGCATAAAACCAAAATAAAAATATCTATAATATTTTACATCACCAATTAAGAAATAGTCTAAATTTGTATTTTGACGGTCCGCCTAGTTATAAAAATTCAAAATGGAAGAATGTGATCTTGCGTTTTGAAAATTAGCAATTCGCTTAAAATTAAGTGTTAACAAATAGATAGTGTCTATTATAATCGAAATAAAACCTAATGTGGCTACAGTCTACCATCCTTCTCTTATTAACACAAATTAATACACTTCTGAAATTTATAATTGTTTAGTTGTCGTATCTTCATTTTTAGTTATTCACTAAAATTTTATCAATCTATATTTAGTAATATATATAACATTAAGATCAAATTTAAAGATAACAGCATAAATCAATTTAAAACAACATGCATAAAGACAAAAAAAAAAAAACGAGTACAGTTATTTATAAATAGTAAAATTTTCTTGAATTATTAGACATTTTAGTATATAATTGCATTTATTAAAGAATGTAGTAAATTGTGAATGCAAAAAATTCTCGTTATTTCCTTTCATAGTCAATAGTTTATATATAATTTTGAAAAAACTGATGATTTGGATATTTTAAATAGGTATTAAGTTATCTCTAGTATTTTATTTTTTAAACTCATCAGTTCTGCTTCAATTTTACTGCATAAGATAACATCGTATTCGGAATAAGTTTTTCTATGTTTTTGCAATTTTTAATCATAAAGCTTTAAAACCTAGAATTCCTTATAATTATTGCATGCAAAATATCAAAAATTTTTATTAAATATAAAAATCGGAGCTGCTAATGAACACAACTATAAGTCATGACAAACACACAATAATATCATATTTTTGTGGATGCGGTGGGTTGGATTTAGGGTTTCGTGGCGGATTTATTTATCGGGATACTGTATATGAATATTTACCTTTTAAGATTTTAGCTGCTTACGATTTTAACAAACAATGTATTGAGACTTACAATAGTTATTTCAAAGAATCAAACGCTTACTTAGTTGACTTATCAGTGTCCAAACCAGAGGACATGCCTGCTTGTGACGTCTTAATTGGCGGTTTTCCATGCCAAGAGTTTTCTGCATGCGGCCCATTGGGAGGTTTGGAAAGCGAGAGGGGTCAGTTATATAAGACTATGGTTCGCTACATGCAAGTGCATAAGCCGAAATTGGTTGTCGGAGAAAACGTTATTAATATAGCTAGAATGCAAAAAGGTAAGATTTTAAAAGTTATAGTAAACGATTTGGAAAATGCAGGCTACAATGTACAAACGTGGGAAATGTTCGCACCAAATTATGGTGTTCCTCAACGTCGACGTCGGCTTTTTTTTATTTGTACTAGAAATGATTTACTTGGTTCTCCCATTCCTCCTATAGCTCATTTCATTGATAAGCCTAGAAGCATTGAGTGGGCGATCGGTGACTTGGTTAATATTACTGATGAAAGCGTTAGAAATCAAAGCCAATATTATAATGCTTTACCTGCAAAAAACGGATGCGGACAGGGTGATGAAACGTGTTTGAGAACTATGCCATCATACACAATAAGAGCTAATCCTCGGGCACGAATACAATTTCACTATGAGCTTAATAGACGACTAACCATGCGTGAGTGTGCAAGGATACAAACGTTTCCTGACGATTTTGTCTTTTCTCACTCAATGACACACACTATTTCACAAATTGGGAATGCGGTACCACCCATACTTGCGCATAGTATTGCTAAATCTATAAACAAATATTTGTCAGAATTGGAGAATTACACTTATGACACAATTTGAAATGATAGACATTACACCATCGCCAAGGGTCTTGAGAATGCTAGGAGAGCTATCTTTCCAACCATGGCATTGCTTTGCAGAATTGATAGATAATTCAATTGATGCTTTTCAGAAAAGCAACTCACGGCCAAACGAGCAGTGTAACAATAAACTAATTTCTGTCAAGTGGACAAAATCAAATGTTGCACAAGAAGATCGGCAAGTTGAAGTTGTTGATAATGCGGGAGGTATGAGCCTAGATCAATTACAAAATGCGGTGAGAGCAGGTTGTACTAGTAACGATCCTATTAATCATCTTGGATTATTTGGCATGGGTTTTAATATTTCAACGGCTCGTCTTGGCGAGTCAACAACAATTATAACAACACGTAAAAATGATCCTGAATGGGTTGGCTTAGAGCTGGACTTTAATAATTTAATTAATAGCGGATCCTTTAATGTACCAATATTACGTTTTAAAAAATCCAATATTTCCGAATCTGGAACAAAAATTACAATTACTAAGCTAAAACCGAACATCAGTGATACCCTTATATCAAAAGAAGGGGAAATTCGCAAAATGCTTGAATCCATTTACTCTCCACTTCTTTCATCAACAGACATTAAAATTACAGTTTCTGGAACAAAACTATCGTATAGGCCAAAGTGCGTGTGGTCAGAGAATCGTTATGTGATACGGAACGGCAAAAAAATTCCAGCTATTATTAATATTGATAAATCACTTGGGAAAGCACTTTTTGACATTGATCGAAATGCTTATCTTACGCCAACCGAGACAGATGACTACAATGAAAAATTGCGATTGGGTGTTTCACCCGCTTCAAATTTAGTTGAGCGTGAAAAAAAGATAACTGGATGGATTGGAATTCAGCGTTTTGCAGATACAAATTCATATGGAATTGACTTTATTCGAAATGGTCGAAAAATATTAATTAACGATAAATCGTTGTTTTCATGTGAGGTCCCTTATACTGATACAAAGATACTGCAATACCCCAATAATCTAGGTACTTCTGTTGGTGGTAGAATTGTCGGAGAAATCACTGTAGATTATTTGTTACCAACATATCATAAAAACGCTTTTAATATAACAGACAATTCATGGAACGAAACAGTAGAAGTTTTATCTGGAACTGGTCCTCTTTTACCTAATACTCGTAAAATTTTTGGATATGGCGGTGTTCCAAACGAATCTCCTCTTGGATTACTCGTTTCTGGATATAGTCGTCCTGATGCTGGAACTAAGTATCTCTTTGCCCCAAACCCTAAATCAAAAGAATTATATCAGCATTTTTTTAATAAAGTGCCTGAATACATTGACGATTCAAAATGGTGGAAACTAGCTCTGGAAGCAGATCAAGCAAATGCTTCGAATTCAAGTGGATCAATGGGTCCAGTAGATTCAGGTAATCAACCAAGCGATGACATATCAGTATACATTAATGAGGAATCAGTTAGCATAGTTTCGATTCCTGCCAATGTTGTTACACAACCAACAGAGCCTCCTGAAATTATTGCAACTTCAAAAATTGTTAACCTTATCAATAATTCGGAAAAATCCGAATCACTTTCTGGTTATTATAGTTACGCAAATCAAATCGGACAAAATGTAGAAGCTTATTCTTTGAAAAGCGGAGAAATACTTATTAAAAATAAAAAAGTACCGTGTATTTTTGAATCGGACGCTAATGTATGCAAATTTCTCTATAACATGAACCATCCAATTTTGACACAATATACAATAACACCTAAACAATTACTGTTATTATATTTATCCGAAAAATTGAAAGTTCGTGACCAGCTTCCTGATATAATTGAAGTCTATTCGGAATTGGTTAAATCTTCTATGATTGATGAAAAAATTGATAAAACTTCTTTAAAAGAAATCGCTGAATCATTAGTTTGCGATTTACGAACTCATATTAAAACCGCTTTGTCTTCAATACCAATTGAAGTACTAGACTGTATTCATTTAGCTGGAGAGACTGAAAAAATATATTCTAACTTACTAAATCTAACAGACCAAAATTTAATAGTTTCATTCCAAAACAAAACAATTGACGGCTACGATGCAATTGACTATGTTCCAATTAAAACACTAATATCAATAGTTAAAAAATTCCCATTATATTTATTTGATGGGAAGGTATTTACTAATCCTTATGCAACACTCAATTTTGATGATCAAGACATGACCAATCGGGTTAGAAGCGAATCATTAGATCGAATTATTTATTATCTTAGCGATTTGTATTGTCTAATGTCTAGCGAAGGAATGGGTGGCGGTCTTTCAAAACACGAATTGCTAAGAGTATCACTAAGCATTACTATACTAAAAAACTCGATTAATTCATGAAATCATTTTATACCAGTGACATTGCTAATGGACTGAATTGGAAAGGTCTTGAACATCTAGCCGCTCGTATACTCCGACACCTAGGATGGAAGTACATCACAATTATCGGTGGCAGTGGCGATCATGGAGGAGATCTTCTTGGCATACACTATGATAAAAACGGAATAAGTACGCCTTGGGTTTTTCAAGTAAAAGCAGTGTCAACTGGCAGATATGTCGGAATTTCAGCAATTGATGAGGTTTTAAAAGCTTTAGGTATTTATAATGCAAAGGTTGCTTGCGTAATAACAAATGGAGAGTTCATATCAACAGCAAAACCAAGACAAGCAGAGCTATCAAAATGCGGATACCAGGTAAAATTATGGAACGGAATTTTTATCCAAAATTTAATTGAGAACATGAGTGATTTCAGTGCTGTGAAAAAACAGTTGCGTCAGTATCAGCAAATAATTGTTGACAAAGCTATAAAAATTTATTCTGAAGGCGGTCGGCGTGCTTATTATATTGTTGCCACAGGACTAGGAAAGACTGTTATTGCAGCATCTATCATACAGCACTTTTGGGAACTTGGATTGCGACGAATACTCGTTCTTTGTCATTCAATAGAATTAGCACAGCAATTGGAAGAAGGATTTTGGACTCAAATTAGCAAAGAAGTGCCAACACATGTTTTTTTTAGTGGTAAAGCACCATTGACAGAAGAATGTATTTCATTTGGTTTGTTTCAGACATTAAAGGGATTTTTATCTAGTTTGGATCCTCAACAATTTGATGTAATTATCGTGGATGAGGTTCACCATATATATGCTACTGAATTCAAAAATTGCCTTAATCATTTTAAACCCAAATTTAAAATAGGAATGACTGCAACGCCGTGGCGAGGTGATGGACAAAATCCTGCAAATATATTTGGCGAACCAATTGCCACGGTTTCACTTATTGATGGTATGAGTATGGGTTATCTTGCTCAAGTAGATTATCGTATTTTCTGTGATAACATAAATTGGTCGCAGATTCCATATATCACAAAAAAGTCTATGACAATAAAAGACCTAAATAAACGTCTTTTTTTACCACAACGAGATGAAGCTGTTATTTCAAAAATAAAAACGACGATATGTGAAATAGAATCCCCAAGAATAGTGATATTTTCGCCATCTATAGAGCATAGCAAGAAATTTGCTTCGATGTTATCAGTAGCTGGTATCCCATGCACATTCGTATCCGATATAAAAAAAACGGAGCGACGCAAACGGCTTCTAGAATTTGCAGCTGGAGTTTACAGTGCGATTACTGCAGTTGATATAATGAACGAAGGCATAGATATTCCAGATGTAAATATTCTTGTTTTTCTAAGGGCTACACATTCTCGTCGAATTTTTGTACAACAATTAGGTCGAGGATTGAGAATTTCAGAGAAAAAAGAAAAGGTGATTGTTTTAGATTTTGTTTCA
This sequence comes from Christensenellaceae bacterium, assembly GCA_031288735.1. Taxonomy (GTDB): domain Bacteria; phylum Bacillota; class Clostridia; order Christensenellales; family DTU072; genus JAITQU01. Next base: position 976 of record JAITQU010000202.1, on the reverse strand, counting down.
GATTTACGACGCATTGCCGGAGTTGTTGAAATGAATAACGAATGGAAAGTTAAGGGTGGTGTAAGTGAAACCCTGTATTTAACCAAAGGTATTGTGTCTTTTTCTGATTCTTCTATTGAGAAATTTATCAATGAATGGATCTTAGATGTTGCAAATATAAGCGATAGCGATGATAATACAAGACTGATTTTCCCGGAGGGTCTAAATAATGATTAATAGTAGAGTGCCACCTGAGATTAAAAATGAAATTAAAAAAATAGTTTTTTCCGAGGCCGATAAATTTTGCTATGTTGAACATACAAAAGCTGATAACAGTAAATTTATGAACAATTTACTAGATGACGCTCGAATTGGCGGTAAATTAAAAGAGTACATGAATGAATCTAAAGCTCGTGTGTATATTAAAGATTGTTTATTGCACAAATACACAGATTCATTAAAAAACTCCTGTTTAAGACAGCATGATCCAATCAAACTAATTAAAGATCTATTTGAAGTTGATGCACATATTATAACTACAAAAGAAAATATCATTCTTTGCTCAACCGAAAGCCAAATTGAAAAGTTTATTATTTGCAATGGCACTGTTGTAAGATGGGAGAACGCACTGCGTAAGGCTCTTGAATTTATCGCTAGATATAAAAATGACTTTACAATTAGTCCAAAAATAATATTACAGCTTGTTGAATATAAGAATGATATGACAGAAGCAGATCATCTGCTAATAATTAATGCTCTTAAATTTATCGAAGTAGAAGTGGTTTTTAGAAACAAACTTTCTTAATGATCGTGCAATCTAAAAAACCTTTGTTAAAAACTTTTTATAAGGTCAGTTGTATAATTAATTGTCGTTTTTAGGGGTGAAAAAAGACCTTAAATACATAGCTAATAATGATGCTAATTTCGAATAAGGATTATAATTTATAACAGCAAAAAAAGTGAAGTAAAACAGGCATCGCCTAGGTTGTCAAGGGGC
>JAITQU010000161.1 GCA_031288735.1 Christensenellaceae bacterium | reverse complement strand
CGAGTCATAAATTCAATTAGTTTCTGCTGTGTTGTTGTTTCCTCATAAAGCATGAACTTTAATTGTCCACTAGGAGAAACAGCACTCATCATATTTACAGTCTCAACTAGTTTCGAACTTCACAACTGGTGGACAGTTTTTTGGTGCATACCCCATTGGATTATTGGCTTGATTGTTAATTCCGCTCTCACCACCAAAATAAATCTCAGCATTTTGTTCATTCGCCATCTTTTTAATGCTTGGACATATCTCTTTTTTGAAAATTTCTGTGTTTTCATGGTTTTGCTTGGTGGCATGCTTCGCTGGTCTTTGGCAACTCATGCCCCAACTATGCGGATATTCAACCATCGTTCTTGTACCAAGTTTTAATCCGAACCTTTGAAATATTAATTCTCTTACAGCGTTTGGAGTCCATAGCTTAATTCGCACTTATATTGATCTGGGCATTTATCAGTAATAAGTCGCTTAAACACGTTCTTGTTCTGGTGATAAAATTTTCTTTTCTCCACTTTTTCTACCACGCAGTTTTGGTTTCGAAATCTTGTCAGTTTCGTCATATTCTTTTACTAGAGTTTGAACTCGACGTAGAGACAAACCAGTGTGCGCCGCTATTTCTTTTTTGTTTTATTATGTTTTATCAGTTTTATAACCTAAATTTTTCACTTTTTTAACCTATACAGCGTTTTAGCGAAGAGTTCTTAATGATGCAATAGATTTTATAGTGTTATCAATGGTTTCTTCCGATTTTTTAAACAAAAGCAGAATCTCTTTCTGCTTTTTTGTTAGTGGGCCATGGGAGCAAAATCCTGTTTCCTCGACAACAACCTTGATCTTTTGAAGTTCGAGAAATATACTATCTACGCTCAGATTGTTCTTCCTGATATATTCTTTCCCAGCATTAAATACACATGTCCTTAATATTAATGCTATAAACGCTAAAAACAATTTGCCATTTTCGGCTTCTGCTGAATGGACGTGCAGTCGCTTCATATCAATTCTATTTTTAATATTATCAAACGCTTTTTCGACCACATCTTTCAATCTATAGATTTCGATTAAATCGGATGAGTCTCGCGCTAAATCAGAAGTCAGTATTAGAAAATACCCCATGGTATTTAAATGTTCCTCAATGTTGTTTATATTCTTAGTGCACTTTACTGTATTTGGATCAGATTTTGCGTCTATATTAAAAAACGTCTTGCTCGATTCTGGAATATCGTCACCCATAGAAATTGCAGCCTCCCACTTTCGCAAATCTTCCTTAAATGCCAGCCTTTCAGAAGCTGCTTTCGTGTCGGAGTAAAAAATATGTATAACTGAATCAAATCCATAGTCATCACGGTGCACTCTGAACGCTGTTAAATCCTCTATCTCAATCGAATTGGTGTATTTTTTCGTTTCAGTTCCATATGTGTTGATTAAATATTTGCCTAGTTTAGTACAGTTTGACATCTCTATTATGAATTTTTGAGTCATGTTTTCAAGATACTTTAGATTTGCGATCGAAAAGAACCCTCTATCCATTACTAGCATCGCATTGGTAATACCAAGCTTCGATGCATTTCGAATGATAGTCTTGAGATGTGTTTTGTCCGTTATGCTCCCATAATAGTTTGAATAATATACTGGTAGATGAGAGGTCGCTCCATAAAACATTCCAACATTGACCTGTGGCAAATTTTCTTTATCCCGATTGTAACCAAATTCAACATCTTCATTATTACTACTATATGAAGATATCGATGTAACATCATACGCCAAATATTCGTTCTCCAGCCTTTCCTTAATCCATGCACGAAAAAACTTATCTTGCTTATCTTTAGAGATTCGTTTCAATAGTCTAGAGATTTCCGAAGGTGTGATTACATAATTAAGGCTTGTTAATGTTTCTTCAAAGAAATCGACAGAATTTGACAATATATTTCCTTCTAACGTCATATAAATTGCTAACGCTATAATTTCATCAGAGTCATCACCAAAAGCATTTTTAAGGAAAATGTCCAATTTGTTTTCAATTACTAGTTCGTTTAGCAAAAAATAGTTACCGAAATTTTTAATGCTATCTATTTTTAAAGTGTTTTCCTGCGGTTTCTCATCATAAAACTGAAAGTATGTGTCGTTTGGAGTGAGTCTGCCCGACGATTCATCGAGTCGCCCAATTAGTATTTGGTCGGACGTAGGTTGACCTTTTTTATTACGATAGCCTTTCCCAACGTGATAGACATAAACAGAACATTTATATTCCTCTTTGTGCAATTGCATTCAGGCATGGAAACACTCCCGTACTTGGCTGACCTTAATCTCGTAATTTTTTCACCTCCATTGTATAGAATAATCTATAATCTATACAAAAAAAATAGCAAGTATTTTCGCTTACAACTTAAAAATTCTTTTTTGTATTTTCACTAGATATTCCGTGACAAAATTAAACTTTCGTGAACTTATTCTATTTTTTAGCGAGCTCCTATGACATAATTAGACTAATTTAAGAAAAATAGACGTTGAAAGGAACACCTCGCTTAGGAACACCTCTTAAAATTTCAAATTTTCATTAATTATCGTTTGTATAGGCTAAAAACTTGAGAAATTTAGGTTTTACAATGCGGCTACTTGCGCTCTTGTATGCGTTGATACATTTGCAGATCTCCGTTTTTGTCTCAGCACTTAAAAGCATATGTACATGATCCGTGTTGATTCCACTGCTAAGGGTGATTTTGTAGCTTGGATATATATACTCAAAGATTTCTTTGAGCTGCTGAAGTTGCATCGAATGACCCTGCGTCGATACTTTACAACAAGCACAAGGTGATACCACATCTTGAACCGCATGATTTTACTATCCAAGTCCACTCGAAAATCAGACCTCACTTATATGCACTGATTCTTTCACAAATTCTACTAAGTGTCAATACAGGACGGTCGAACAAGGTGTGCGAAAAGTCTCACCGCCTATAGAGGCGGGAGACTTTTCTCACATAAGTTAAAAGTCAAATTGCAATAGGTTGCCACAAAACAGCGAAGACGTTTATAATGTGTTACATGTTATCTTCTGCTATTATACTCTAACGCGCAACTTAATTTAGAAGTGCTATCATCTAGAATGGTAACCCACTCTAGATAATAGCACTCAATTTCCTATGTAACTCTTTTGTAATAGATGAAATGATATATCGATTGGATTGGATTCGAAACTAAACTCTACATAGAGTCTTGAATTGAATACGTTTTTCTGAAGTGACGTACTCCCGCCGTCTAACGCCTACGGCGTTTGAGTCGGGATACTTTTCACACATAAGGTTAAATTAGGCCAGCAAACTGTAGATCCGTTGATATTATATCTCCTAGTAAAGAGTTGAAAGCGTTTCCGTCATAACCCTCTAAGTATATTGTTACAGATATAAATCCCTCATAGAAGCCGTTATCGACATTGTTTTGCAATACTAATAAAGTTGTTCCTGCGACAGCACCATTAGTAGGAGTCACTGAATCACCTACAACTGCTCGTTGTTGGGTTAGAGATGGCATGTCTTTTTTTAGTATATCAAAAGCTAAGTTTCCAGAAAGCACACCAGATCCGTAAGTTCCATCGCCCCAGCCTTTACCTTTATTAGGATCCCATAGCTGGGTTGATAATGCGCCATATGTGATTCCTGACGCATTGTAAGGCCACCACCTATTATTACCATCAACTTGTGAAGATCCTCTAAATGCGATGCGAACTGCATTTTCAGCTCTTGCAAATACTTTTTCTTCAGTACTTGTAAATCTATAAACTGTAGAAGCACCATACTTTGTATCGAGTGTTGTGTTTCTTAAATCTTTTGCGTAGGCATAGTCAGTAGTAGTGTTTGGTGCAGTTACATATTTTAAGTTATCTTCAAGATCTGCATCTGGCCATGTAGCTGGCACTTTTGAGCTAACTTTGCTGTTATTTGATAAGGTAATTGTCATTGCAGACGTTGATCTAAAGAAAAATCTAAAAGAATAAGACTTTGTTTGCGTTGCCTTATCTTCTTGAGCCAGTTGCGAATGAATTTCTAATTGATCGCCTAGAAAATCCTTGTTCGCAAACGATGCTGTTGGCATATTTTGACTTGCAAGAGGATCTTCTGAACTAATGCGGCTAGGTATTGTGGCGTGTGTTAATGTCCTTGCTCCATATTGCGCTGTAAGATACGTAGCTATATCTGCAGCAGATACGGTGGTAGCGTACTCACTGTCTTGGATAGCATAATCTAAATCCTTATCTAAGGCAATGAATAGACCGTCTCTAGTAGTTACTGTAAGGTCAAAAGTTCCAACAGTAGGCGTAGAGGATAGTGAAAACCATGCATACGTACTAGTGCCAGCAAACGCTATGGACACAGCTAATATCATGATAGAAATAATAAGTTTAGCAAAAATTTTGCTTTTAATTGATTTTTTAGTAGACATTATTAATAACCTCCAATTGTATTTTTTTAATGATTTTGTCGCCAAGCGACGCATGAAATGGTTTTGATTAACAAGATTTTTATGCAGCTACACTCTAAGTGAAAGTATGTATGTGAAAATTTACGGTTTATTCTCTATAGGCTTTGAATCGCATCTCCATTCTCATGATTGCGCCACGGATTTCATCAGTACATTCATTGTCCCAACCTTCTAGCCACATAACAATTGTGTACTTGCGTACCGCATCTTTTCTAAAACGCTGTGACTGTTGGTTAACAAGTCTCGTTAGACTCTCAAATGGCACTGTTCCATAGTTTCTTTCTATATCAGTTCCAGCATGATCCTCAGGCTTACCGACTTCTGATTCAGGAAATTCTTTTGCCTTTGCATAGATTCGTTCACCTTCATCACTGATTACCATAATTCGCAAAGCAGATTCGGCATTTTGTGAAGAGTGATTAAGAACTATTTCCGCAGAATAATCAATAGGTGTGGTCGACACGTTCTTAACATAGAAACTGTAAGCAAAATAGCGTCTCAATATTTCATCGTTTAAAGATCCATTCCCTAAAAGCAATTCATCTTTTGGTATATCCGCATAAGTTATATTGGTTTGGTCTGTCAATCCCTTAGCCGCAAGTCGCGATGTGGGTTTTTCAAAGCCTGGCGTTTCAGAAAGAACGAGAATAAGTTGAGAAGCGGTTTCAATAGCAACTACAAAGTTTCCTACATGCTGTCCGTAAATTGTTATCAATACAACTAACACGGCTACTATTGTGAGTACTGCAATTGACATATTGGCAAGTCGCTTTTTCCTGACGCCACCGTAGTATTTAGATATGCCACTCAAAGTATCACCTCCTTTAAAATAGAAAACCGTCACAAGTTAACATACCTGTGACGGCAACTGGCTGTCTCAAAGAGACCCTTTAGTTTTGTGTCATTGTCTCGCAACAATTTTACTTTTAAGTATATTTAATTTTTAAAGATACACTAGACCGGATTTTTTAAATAAAAAAACCACCCTTATCATGAGGATGGCAACTGGCTGTCTCGAGGAGACCCTTTAGTTTTGTGTCATTGCCTTGCGGCAATTTTACCCTTACTTTATATTTAACTATTCAGGTGCAATCGTTAAAACCTGATAAAAAAGAAAAACCATCGCAATATAGTACACCTATATCAGACGGCAACTGGCTGTCTCAAAGAGACCCTTAGCTTTGTGTCATTGTCTCGCGACAATTTTACCTTTAGATTTCGATTAAATTGCTTTAACAACACTATAATAGCACACTAGTAAAAAGTTGTCAATAAAAATTTAAAAAAAATTTAAAAATTTTTTAAAAAATTTTTTATTTTAAATTTTTTGTTTCTTTAATGCTGTTGTCGAATGGCATAATATGCAATTATTTGGACAAATCAGTGCATTTTTGTAATTATTGGCAGAATTTCGGGTGTGCTTAATAATAAAAATTTTTTAACTTGTGCTTATAATTTTAAATCTTTCATTATTAGTCATCCATGATGTGCACCCAACTTGATAAAAAAGCTCTTTCTTCAGATTTTCCTTTTACAAGCTGGCTTGCAGCTACTATTGGCATCCACTTTTGAACATATTGCTTTGCTGTATCACTTTTTTCACAGAATGTTTTTAAATATTTTTCGGCTAAATCCTTTCTTTTCTCTAATGAAAACAATAAATATGTTCGCGCGGCGTCTGTGCTTGCATTGCCCATGGTTGCATGTGACCAATCGATTATATACCATTTACCATCGTAACCTGCGATTATATTTGATGGATTAAAATCACCATGGCAGAGTTTATTGTGTTTTGGCATAGAATCTAATCTTGTGTGAAGTTCATAACGCGTTGTTGCATCTAGTCCAGAGGCACTAATCTTCCTATTCATTTTATCCTTTAATTTGTTTAGTAGCGGAACTGATTTCGAGTGCATTTCAAGCTGTAAATCAACAAAAATATTTAAATATTCATCCTCTTTCTCTGGATTTTCTTCCATCAACTTGTCTAGTGTCTTTCCACTAATGAATTCGCATATAATTGCCCATTTTCCATTTATCTTAGTTACTTCTGTTAATTTTGGAATATTAAGGTCTGTCTCCTCTACCCTTGCTTGATTGAGTGCCTCGTTTAATATATCAGCCTTAGAGAATTCTGTTTCGAAAAGTTTAACTCTATAATCGCCAGATTTATATATCAATTTGTTATCGCGCTTTGCTAGTACAGTATCAATGACCCATTCCATAATATTATTCTCCCATTATGTTTTTTAAATAAGCTCTTCCAAACCATAATATGCGTTTGTATACATGGCCTTAATTTCAGATACAAGAGGATATCTCGGATTTGCACCTGTGCATTGATCATCAAAGGCATCTATTGACATTTGATCGAGCTTTGCAATAAATTCAGCCTCGGTAATGTTTGCATCTTTAATTGTAGCTGGCAGGTTAAGTGCTTTTTTCAATTCATTGATTTTATTAATAAGTTTATTTACCTTGTCTTTTTCATTAGTTCCATTAATTCCTAAAAAGTCCGCAAGCCCAACATAGCGATGCATTGCATCCGGATATTTATATTGCGAAAAGCTCCCCATTTTAACTGGTGCGTTTGAGCAATTAAATTTAATAACTTCATTTATCATCAATGCATTGGCAACCCCATGTGGCAAATGATGATAAGCTCCTAATTTATGTGCCATAGAATGGCAAACTCCTAGGAATGCATTTGCAAACGCCATTCCAGCCATACAAGCGGCATTTGCCATCCTTTCTCGCGCTTCGGGATCTAAGGCACCTTTCTCATATGCTATTGGTAAATATTCGAATATCAGCTTTACAGCTTCCTTTGCAATCCCATTTGTGTAATCTGTTGCTAATACTGATGCCAATGCTTCTAAAGCATGTGTTAGTGCATCAATACCAGCAGCTGCAGTTAAGCCCTTGGGAATATTCATCATAAGGTCAGCATCAATGATTGCCATGTCTGGTAGTAACTCATAGTCGGCAAGTGGGTATTTATTACCTGTGCGTTCATCAGTAATAACAGCAAATGGTGTTACCTCTGATCCCGTGCCTGCTGTGGTAGGAATTGCTACAAAATATGCTTTATCACCCATGTGAGGAAATGGATTTATTCGTTTCCTTATATCCATAAATCTCATTGCTAGATCTTCAAATACTACCTCAGGGTGCTCATATAAAACCCACATGATCTTTGCGGCATCTATCGGAGAACCACCACCTACGCTTATAATGACATCGGGTTTAAAGTCTAGCATGATTTTTGCACCTTCCTTCGCACATGCAAGTGTTGGATCTGGTTGCACATTAAAAAACACGTAGTACATGATACCCATTTCATCTAGTCTGTCTGTTATGACTTTTGTAAAACCGTTGTTATATAGAAAATTATCTGTTACTATGAAAGCTCGTTTCTTATTTGAGCATTCCTTTAATTCTCTCAACGCAACGCCTAAACTGCCTCTTTTAAAATATATCTTCTCTGGTGCTCTAAACCATAACATGTTTTCCCTCCTCTCAACTACAACCTTTGTGTTAAGTAGATGCTTAACTCCAACATTTTCGGAAACACTATTTCCACCCCAAGATCCACAGCCTAGTGTAAGTGAGGGTTGGAGTTTAAAATTATACAGATCACCGATTGCGCCTTGTGAGGCTGGCATGTTAATAAGACAACGGCACGTATGCATTTCTTTTTGCCATTTTTTGATTTTTTCAGTAGAAGAAATCACATCCACATAAAGCACTGAGGTGTGCCCAAGCCCACCATCTTCAATGAGCCTAGCTGCTTTATTAATTGCATCTTCAAATGTTGAGGCCTTGTATAATCCGAGAACGGGGCTTAACTTTTCGTGTGCAAACGCCTCACTAAGATCAACACTTTCAACCTCTCCTACGAGAACCTTTGCATTTTCAGCAACATTAACCCCTGCAAGTTGTGCAATCTTAAATGCACTCTGTCCTACAATTCTAGCATTAAGTGCACCGTTTATTAGAATAATTTCTCTCACAAGCTCCGTTTCTTTTTTGGTGAGAATATGTGCACCATAAGCCTTTAATTCCTTCTTAAACGCATCGTAGACTCCTTTCAATACAATGACTTCCTGCTCAGATGCACAAATCATACCATTATCGAAAGTTTTAGAATGGAGTATTGAGCTTGCTGCATGCTTTATATCAGCTGAATCATCTACAATAACTGGTGTATTACCAGGACCCACTCCCACGGCGGGTTTTCCAGAGCTGTATGCTGATTTAACCATCCCAGGCCCACCAGTTGCTAGTATAAGATCAGCCTCTTTCATAACTTGTGCAGAAAGAGGCACTGTTGGCATGTCTATCCACGCTATTATATTTTCAGGTGCCCCAGCGGCAACAGCTGCTTCAAGAATAATCTCAGCCGCCTCTACAGTAGAGCGTTTAGCTCTAGGGTGTGGACTAAATATAAGACCATTTCTCGTTTTAAGCGCTAAAAGAGCTTTGAAGATAGTTGTAGAGGTCGGGTTTGTTGTTGGAATGATTGCAGCAATAACACCTACTGGCTCAGCTATTTTCCTAATACCAGAGCTTTCATCCTCTTCGATTACACCACATGTCATTGTGTTTTTATATGCGTTGTAAACATATTCTGATGCGTAATGATTCTTAATGACCTTGTCCTCAAAAACACCCATGCCAGTTTCTTCAACGGCCATTCTAGCGAGTGGAATTCGAGCTTTATTTGCAGCAAGGGCTGCGGCAAAAAATATTTTGTCTACCTGCTCCTGTGAATAAGTAGCAAACAGCCTTTGCGCTTCTCTAACCTCTGCAATGCGCAATGCTAAGGTTGCTTCGTCTTTGATAATATATTGATATGCCATAATCGTCAGATCCTTTTTTTATTAGTTATACACCTTAAACTAATTAGAAACTCTACTAATACAAATATTCTTGTATTCTTTGTTTCTCCTATTGCTGTGTCTATTAATGTAAAAGTAGTATTGTCAAATTAGGTTTTGCGGTAAGCAGGTGATCCTTACTCACAAGTAAATTTTGAATTTTTAATTTTTTTACTCTTTTACCACTAATATTATTCACATGTTTTTTTGATTTAACCTTTTTTTTATAAAGGCATTAATTTACTGTCTTTTTACAATGAACCTTCTTCATTACAATTGAAATGATAACAATTTAATAATCTCATGTCAAATATTTAAGTGTAGTATTTAGACTACAAATTGTAAACAATAGTTGCAATTTGTTAGAAAACGTAACTACGTTTAGCTCTAGTAACGACACACCACCACTCATCAATATGTAGCGTAAAGCGGAAATTCTATAGGTATATCAATGTCAGAATGCATTGGTAGTTAGCTCTTAATACTGATTAAACTTTCAAATATATTTCTATGGGCCGTTTGATTGCGATCACTATATCTATCAGATGTTGACAATATATTTGTTAAATGGTATATTATACACAATGTGAAAGAAATTCTATGTGTAAACTAGATATAAGTAAACAGTCTTGTATTCGTCGGTAAAATTTGTTTTCAAAATCATAAGAAAAATGCAGTTTGTCTTCATTTCAAGGGTCCTTTTTAAAAGGTCCTTTTTAAAAGTTTTTTATTTCTCTCTAGCATTGACACAGGAATTTGAATCCTGAATTCCATTTCTATAGATTTCTATAGAAAAAAAATCAAAATAATTCTCAAGGAGATCCAATTTTTAAGCATGATTAAATTGACAAATGCACCAGTATGTCTTTTAGCTGGGACTACACTTCCGCTTACTGATTTGAAAAAGTTTGATCCTAATGGATTTAAAAAAACAATTGCTTATAGTATCATTAGTCAGCATAACACTTCTTCATGTACCGAGAAAGGAAAGGATCTAAAATTACGTTTTGACGCTGTAACCTCCCATGATATTACATATGTTGGAATCATTCAAACGGCTAAAGCAATGGGCCTTGAAAAATTCCCCATCCCCTACATTCTTACTAACTGCCACAATAGCCTTTGTGCTGTTGGTGGTACAATAAATGAAGATGACCACGTTTTTGGACTTTCTGCAGCTGAGAAATTCGGTGGTATATATGTGCCTGCTCATATGGCTGTCATCCACACGTATATGCGCGAATGTTTTGCTGGGTGTGGAAAAATGATACTTGGAAGCGACAGTCATACCCGGTACGGTGCACTAGGGACTCTAGCGATCGGCGAGGGTGGACCTGAAATAGTTAAGCAACTCTTATCTAAGACATACGACATTACATATCCTGATGTAATTGGCGTTAAACTGACAGGGAAATTGCGTCTAGGAGTAGGGCCTCAGGATGTAGCGCTGCTACTAATAAAGGAAACATTCAAAAGTGGATTTTTGAAAAATAAAATTGTAGAGTTTTTTGGCGATGGTATAAAGAATCTATCGGCTGAATACAGAAACGGCATTGATGTAATGACAACAGAAACTGCTTGCCTTTCTTCTATTTGGACAACTGACGAAATAACGTGCGACTATCTAAAACGAATGGGTCGCAAATCTGAATACAGGAAGTTAGCCCCTCAGGATGGTGCGTACTATGATGGTTTAATCGAAATTGATCTTTCTTTAGTTGAACCTATGATCGCACTTCCATTTCATCCTTCTAATGCTTTCACCCTTCGTGATTTACTAAGCAATCCTTTTGATATTTTATCGGCTTGCGAAATAGAAGGTCAAAAACTATTAGAGACTCCTAAATATAGACTAACAGATAAAATAATGAGTGATGGTCGGATTAAAGTTGACCAAGCTATAATTGCTGGTTGTGCTGGTGGTACATATGATAACATTTTTGAAGCATCAAGAATTCTTAATGGTAAATCAACTGGCCGTCTAACAACAAGTGTTAATTGTAGTTCGCAGGCAGTTTACTTAGATCTACTACGTAAGGGAGTCATAACTAGTCTAGTTTCATCTGGTGTAGTTATAAAAACATCATTTTGCGGTCCGTGCTTTGGTGCAGGCGATGTGCCAGCAAATAACGGCTTATCTATTCGGCATGTAACCCGCAATTTCCCATCCCGCGAAGGTAGCAAGCCTTCGGATGGTCAAATTGCTAGTGTAGCACTCATGGATGCAAGAAGCATAGCCACCACTGCAATGATGGATGGATATTTGACATCTGCATTAGATATTGAATACGATAACGTAATCGAACCATTTGATTTTGATGCTAATGCTTATGCAAAAGTTTATTCTGGTTTCGGAATACCAAAACCAAACTCTCAATTGATTTACGGCCCTAACATAGCAGACTGGCCAAAGCAAGAACCACTACCAAACACGCTGTGTATTAAAATAGCCTCAGTTATTTACGATGCAGTAACAACAACTGACGAATTGATTCCTTCAGGTGAGACCTCATCCTATAGATCAAATCCAATCAGGCTAGCTGAATTTACACTTGGTCGAAAGGATCCTCTCTATGTAAAAACTGCAAAATCTATTTTACACGATGAGAGCAGTCGAAAAGCAACTGGCAAACTACCAAAAGAATATGAAATGGCAGTAATAAAAGCTCAATGTGCTACTGACGATATTAGGATTGGAAGTTCAATATTTGCAATGAAACCTGGGGATGGCAGTGCAAGAGAGCAAGCAGCATCCTGCCAAAGAGTATTGGGTGGTGTTGCAAATATAGCAGTTGAATATGCAACCAAACGATATCGTTCAAATCTAATCAACTGGGGAATGCTTCCATTTTGCTACGACAATTCATATCCTCTTTGTAAAGGTGACATTCTTGTAATTAAAAACGTCCTATCGAGCTTAGAAAATGGAGTTTTTCATGCTAGCGTTGTGCGACAAACTACAGTAACTGATATAAGACTTACTATTGGTACTTTAACCGATGATGAGAAAGCGATAATTAGAGCGGGTTGCTTAATAAATCGCGACAAAATTTGCTAAACAAAGTAATAGAAGCTCTATTAAATTCGAATTTGAAATATTGCGTTGATCATAGTGTGAAAATTGCTTTTATGATAGGTTTTGAGTTAATGTAAATTAAGAGGTGCCTTGACTTGTTTTGATAAAGTAATTTTCTAATGCCTTTGAAGATGTCGACCCTTTGACAATCTAATGGTAATTAGAGCACTGAGTATTTGAGTATATTTTATTTAAAATTCTTTATAGTCAAAATATATACTTAATTATGATGCATTAAGATTTAAATGTTGCCTCCTAGGTATCAACATCTAGCACTCTAATAAGACAAAAATAATACAAGCATTAAACTACATTTGTAAATTACATATAATGGTTAGGGTGTCAAAACCTACAACTAACTGTTCAGGGATGATAATAACGAATGTCGCCGAAGCGAGACCAAAATGAGACTTTGATTATTTTCAGTCAGTCCTTACTTTAATACGCTAAAAGTGATATAATTATATGCATAAATCATCGAGGTAATCACATGTCTTTTCAATACAATAACGCTGAGCAAATATCAATGTTTGATAAAATAAATAATT
>JAITQU010000101.1 GCA_031288735.1 Christensenellaceae bacterium | reverse complement strand
CCGAGTGGAGTGGTCCATCCAAGTTGCTCTACTTCTAATCCATCAATCATACGTGGTATTACAAGCTCTTCTAGTTCCATGCCAGCTTGAGTTAAACCACATATAATTACTTTATTGTTTTTTTTGATACACTCAAAATATCCCGATTCAAAGTAATCAGGAGAATCTCTATAGTGCTCTATAATATCTTCCGTATTCTTAGGTTTAGTTTGACGACATGCAACTAGGCCAATACAAACAACTAATAATAGTATTGTAATTGTGAATGAGCGTAGAATATTTATAACCTCATTTTCTTGTCTCATGATTGACAATTGCTCCTGCTTTTCATATTAGTTTTCTATATCTTTAATCCATTTAATAAACTGTTAAACTGTTTTTTTCATGTCTTGACTTTCCTTTGTTCAATCGTGTTGTTAATGCAGGAATATCTTTGGTGGAAGTATCAGTGGTTAGCGTCAAAATGCACACATTTCAATACTGATTAAAAATTTGCTTTGCTGATACAAACTGCGTCATTTTTCTTTAGTTTTCACATAAAACCTAGATAACCATGATTTTAAAGAAGCTTTTGCATAATAAATTATCGCAATGCTCTAAATTTACATTTTGACGGTCTAACCATCAATTACTTTGCGTGATAGCTAAACGTTTTGATGCCTGTAGCGCATCGATTCCTTAAGTTGGTTTAAATTTCTATTCTTGTTCTACGGGGTTCAGTTATTCATATTTGCCAAAGCAAATTGATATCCTTCATTTGAAATTTCACTGCATTTTGAATGTGCACTTTGCATTATCGTAAACCAAAACAAATAATCTCGTTTGTGTTTTTGCATATGTCGTTGATGAATTCTTTTTAGCATTTTCGCATTTTATTTTTTGCATCCCATTTATTGCTTTTTTTGACTTTAAAGTTTATTATGTAATAAAAAAATGTCACTACTGGAATTCTGAAAACAACCATATCTCTGCTTTTTTCACGATGTCCCTAAACTACTGGTCAATACCATTTTGCACTAATTAAACCTCGGAAGAGAAATATCCAAAAACATGTCCATTCTTGAAAAATAGTCGATTTGAGCGGCTGTGACACTTTTCTTAGCTAAAGAAATATCAGTTTTCGCATTGCAAGACTTACAACTTCACTTTCTAGGTTTTTATATGGTCTACTCTTTTGAAATGCGAATAGTTTTTTTAGTCTTCTTTAAATAAAACAAACTTCTAAAATCGCTTTTTATAAGATTAAGGTATTCTTTTTCTGTCTTTTAGGATAAGAGTCTCATCTGATTTTTAATTTGTAATGTAGTTTATTTTTTTGAGTCTCTTTTTTCAACTCACTTGCCATTTGTGGATACTTTCCTTGGCATCTCTGTGTGCACTCATACTGATTTACATTTTACTTCAATCTATTCTTGGTTCGACCGTCAAAATGTAAATTTAGATTATTGTGTTAATCTAATGATGTGAAAATTATTTTATAGACATAATTTATCGAGGTTTTATGCGGAAATTAAAGGAAAATACAGCAGTTTCCGTCATCAGAGAAGCGGTTTTTTGATTAATATTGTAACGTATGTGTTTTGACGGGCTAACCATTCTTTAAAATTGCTGTTGCATTTTCGATATTTTTGCATTTTTCATTTTTTGCATCTCTAACTAAATCGTAAGCAGTGCATCCTCTGCTAGTGGATTTTTTTAGTGATGCAAATAACAAGACAGTACTGCGCTAATTTATATTGTCATAATCAGTTCCGAGTGTAAAAACTCTATTTCGAGCTTTCATTATTTCAACTATCCATTGGCGTGTCTATGAAGGATCGAAGAGTGTGTTGTTATCTTTTAAAGTACGATCAACTGCTTTGTCTTATGATATTAGCTGTAATTACATTATTTACTTATCTAAAACGTTTCTTCAATATAATAATTTTATCATATTTGAACAAAATTACAATTGATCAATATTTTAATTTGCTACTATCGTGTGGTTTTATTTGAAGAGAGTTGTGATTATTTTTTCAGGTTTAAATATTAAATAACTTTAATAACGGATAAAAAATTTTTGAAGTTAGAAAAATCAATAGGTAATTAACAGGTGTAGCTTTTTAAAGTTAGTGGCTTTTAAAAGCGTTTTTAATCTGTGATAGTGCAATTGACATGCTTACAGCGGCATTCAGACTCTCAATATTGTTGTTATACATGGGTATTGATATAGAATGCTTTGCTAAATTTTTGAACTCATTTGAGATACCATGCGCCTCACTACCTACAACAATAACCAGTTTTTCTGGTGGATTAAAATCATAGATATTGCTACCATTCATGTCCAATATTGCAATGTCATAACCATTTAAATAGCTAGATAAATTGCTTCTGTCTATTACTACAGGGTTAATATAAAATATTCCGCCCATTGATGCTCTTACTGTTTTATTGTTGTAAAAATCCACACTGTCAATAGCTACAATGTCTAATATCCCAACAGCTACAGCAGTGCGTATGATCGTACCCATGTTCCCTGGATCTCTAATTCCATCCAGAACTACAACTATGCTTCCAGATAGTGGCTTCGGATCTGCTTTTTTAACAATAGAAATAACGCCAGTGGAGTTTTCAGTTGATGAAACCCTACTAAACACTTCCGAGCTCAAAAGAGTAATTTTATATTTTTTTTCTAAAATTGGACAAAACTTCTCTTTTTCACTTTCCCGAATAAAAACATCTGTGGCTAATTCTGTGTTTTTTAAATCCTTTATTAGATTAAACCCCTCAGCAAGATAAAGACCAAGTGCATCGCGATTTTCCTTTTCAGATAAGGAACGCAACAAACTAACCTTTGAGTTTTTAATTGATGAAATTAAATTATCACAAAGCATAATTATCCTAAATCTAAGATGTTTTAACCTTATGTGTGAAAAGTCTCCCGCCTCTATAGGCGGTGAGATGAATCGCACACCTTGTTCGACCGTCCTGTATTGACATTTCGGAAAATTTGTGATAGAATCAGTGCATATAAAGGAGGGCTTCGATTACTCATCCATAGCGCATTACACCGAACCGTGGGACGCACGGGAGATAGCTTGGTAAAACATCCTGCCGTAAGTTAGAGTTCCCAAGAAGCCCCGACTCAAACGCCGTAGGTGTTAGTCGGCGGGAGTACGTCACAATAGCTAATCATTAATGTCAAACCATTTATTTGAAAGTCAATTGAGAAATTCAAGTCCTAATTTAGAAAACAAATGCCTTTGCTAAGCAAAGGCATTTACGTTATTAACCATTAAGTGCTAACTTTGCAATTTCACACAATGCTGCAAATCCTTTAGCATCACTAACTGCGAGATCTGCTAACATTTTACGATTAAGAGTTATACCTTTAACTGTAAGACCATGCATAAGTCTACTATATGATAATCCGTTAATTCTTGCAGCAGCATTAATTCTAACAATCCATAGTCTTCTAAAATCTCTCTTCTTGAGTCGTCTTCCAATATATGCATATTGCATACTCTTCATTACGGCTTGCCTAGCTGGTCTATATAACTTTGATTTTGTGCCAAAGTAACCTTTAGCTCTGTTTAGAATTTTTCTTCTCTTTTTTACAGCATTTACTGCTCTTTTAATTCTCATAACTATCCTCCTTATTTTTGACCATAAATCATGTTTGCAACTGTCTTCTCTTGAGTGACATTAACGTATCCACCATGGCGAAGGTTTCTCTTACGTTTTCGATCTTTCTTGTTCAAAATATGATTTTTGTTACACTTAGCTCTTTTAATTAGGCCATTAGCGGTCAATCTAAATCGCTTTTTTGACGCACTGTGCGTTTTCATTTTTGGCATTTTTAGGTCTCTCCTTATTTGTTTATTTTTTTGTTAACGGCACAATTACCATAGTAATATTTCGTCCGTCTTGTAAAGGGCTTTTTTCGATTTGAGCAATGTCGTTCACTAATGTAAAAAACTCATTCATGACACCCATGCTAATCTCAGGATGTATTTGTTGTCTTCCTTTCATTCTAATACTTAAGCGAACTTTATTCCCATCAGCAATAAATTTACGTGCTTGCTTAGATTTAGTTTCAAGATCCCCAACATCGATTGTCGCAGAAAGCCAAATATCTTTAAGTTCAACAACCTTACGATTTTTTTTCTCGTCTTTCTCTTTCTTCAAAAGTTCAAAACGATACTTTTTATAATCCATTATTTTGCACACAGGAGGTGTAGCCGTGGGATTAATTAGGACAAGATCCAAATTCTTGTCGTCAGCAATTCGTTGAGCCTCTTGAATAGTTTTAATACCTAGTTGTTGACCATCACTACCTATAAGACGAACTTGCGGTTCTCTTATATCATAATTTGTGTACAATTCTTTAAAAATAATTAGATCCTCCTAATAAAAAATGTGTTTTTAGCAAAAGCAAAAAACACATCCAAAATGAACACCATTAGACTGTCTTTTTACCAGCGCATCGTTTCAACACACGGTGAGAATTGCTTCTACTTCATTGCTATATTACAATATGCTAACACCATTGTCAAGCGATTATATTAAACTTGAAAATAATATATAAGAAATCCGCAAAAAAAAACTTGTCCCCCAAAAAAAGCTGTTTGAGAGATACACCGAAGCTCCAGAAAGCTGATAATCAAATCATATTATCCTGTTTG
>JAITQU010000004.1 GCA_031288735.1 Christensenellaceae bacterium | reverse complement strand
CATAGTTATTTGCAAACATTTTAAGTGCATTTAGCTAGATAAGTAGGATCAAGGTTACTGTTCACACCCCATATGAAAACAACAACAAAATTAATTGAGAATTACGCTAAATCTAAAATAAATTTTAAAAATTGTTGTTTTAAAGGGCATTTTCGGCATTTGAAACGATATAGTGTGACCTTATCGTTAAAACTGTGACATTATCTAAGATATCATATAGCGTGTGAACAGTAACGGATCAAGACTTTCTCGAAGAGGGAGCACTAGAGAAGCCTGTCTAATATGGTAAAGTGCGCATTAAGAGGACAGAGCGTTAAAAAACAGAACGTATCAACGCCAGTTTTCCTAAAGAAGAGCTTAATACTATTTCAAACAGAAATATGATTTTTAGATTCCATACTGCTATTGTAAATAGCACTGTGGAGCATTACAATATCTTAAAATTGTTGTATAATATACACAACTACCATTTAAAGGAGCTGACGGATGCTTAAATTTAGGTGCGGTGAGCAGCGCAAATTAAAGCATCTAAGGGATAAAATTGAAGTTATAACATATTGTAAGCTAGTTTTTCCGTATGTTTTCGATCATTAGGTGTTAGGCATGAAAAATAGGCGAGCTCATGGAATTTTTGGAGCTAGTATTTTTTTGCATTTTCAAATTACAGAACTGAAGTTTTCTTCATATCCGTTGCATTACAACTAATCAAAGGATATCAGCGATTTATTTCATTTGCAAGAAATGGAGCATGATAGTTTGTTAGATTTGGCAAAACTAGAAAATTTAAGTGGTCGAAATAATACAATGCTACAATAAATTAACACCACAGTAGTGACCTTACCTCTACAGAGTTTAAATAAAAGATAGAAGGATGGAATTAGTACAAAAAACCATCCAAACTACCGTCAATACGGTTTTGATGAGTAAATGGACATATTGAAAAAATAGTTCACTTGCGATTGTGCTATAGAAAATTTTCAGGCCATCGACTGACAATTACTAATGTGAACAGCGTTTTCTCGCTTTTAGAGGAAATTTCAACAATATAATTTAGAGGGCGAGTGCTCAACCTAGCAAATGTAACGTAATTCTAATCGACATCATGCGCAATCGTGTAGTTTTTGATCGAGTGAGAGCCGTGCATGTTTATGATGAAAATAAAATCAATTAAGAGGATGGGAATATGAAATCTTACAGAAAAGAATTGACTCTCAGCTTGCCGTCACGGCGAGGGTATGTTAATATCACGCACGAGGTGCAAAAAGCGATTGATGACTGCGGCGTTAAGGAGGGCTTGTGCCTTGTGAACGCAATGAACATTACAGCAAGTGTTTTTATCAATGACGATGAGAGAGGGTTGCACAGTGACTTTGAGAGGTGGCTTGAGAAACTAGCACCAGAAAAGCCGTATGAGCAGTATGCACACAATGGCTACGAAGACAACGCCGATGCGCACTTGAAACGGCAAATTATGGGGCGTGAGGTTGTCTGTGCGATTACGAAAAGCAAACTAGACTTCGGCACGTGGGAGCAAATCTTTTACGGAGAATATGACGGCAAGCGAGAAAAACGAGTACTCATTAAAATTATTGGGGAGTAATAATGAATCCAGAAGAGAATGCAATTATCATATTTGACAAAAACCGAGACAAGAGCGTCGATAAATGCGATCAAATCAAATCAATTGATGACACGGACTGTGACAAAACAAACGTAACTTATAATAACAATGTAACTTATCGCTTTAATAAAGAGAATGTTTTGTGGCTAACCAAACCAGAAAAATAAACACATGCGACATAGAACTTTTTCTAAGCGAGATGTGGATTTCGAAACCAGTTGAAAAAATTTTAAAGTTTGGGAATAACTGGTTTAAGGTTTTCTATGAAAACGGAAAACACATGTCATATCCTAGTAGCGAAGTCGTAATAACGAAAAGGATGGAGACGCTAAGAAACGCATTAGAATATTTGAATCGAGTGGTGAACCAATTAGAAGCACAGTCAAAGTCCACCGTTCTAAGTTTCCAACTTAAAAATATGCAATTGGCTAAGGGATGTGCACTAATAAAATTTTTGCAAAAAAGTAAGATAGAAAACACGCTAAACGAATCAGGGATTGTGTTTCCATTTGGGAGCAATTACTCGCAGATGGAGGCAGTCAAGCTGGCATTCACAAGCGATCTATCAGTTATTCAAGGACCACCTGGCACAGGAAAAACTCAAACCATTTTGAACATCCTAGCGAACGCATTGCTTCTAGGAAAAACAGTAGCAGTGACTTCTGGAAACAACGAAGCAACAAATAACGTGGCCAAAAAGATGTTGGACGAGGGTCTGTCATTTTTGACAGCGTTCTTAGGGAATAGCAAAAACACCGAAAAATTTTTTAAGGAGAGGCCATTGATTCCTCATAAGGTTAAGGAGTGGAAAGGACTGTCAAAAACAAATTGGGCAGATTTGAACGCCAAAACAAAAATGATTAAGGATGTTTTGCTTTTTCAATTGGAGTTACCGAAAATAGAAAAGCAGATTGCGGAACTTCAGATTGAAAAGGATTTTTGCAACAAGAAATATCAAGATAAAGGTATAAAACTTCGCAGGTCCGCAAAAAAAACAGTGAAAAAGTGCACGACAAGTAAAGAGGCATTGAGAGTATCGGCGATACTCGAGACGGCATCGCAGAAAACAAAAATTGGTTTATTTACAAAGCTGAGTTTTCGTTTCAAACATGGCGTAAAACTGACAAAGAGATTAGGTGATACAATCGATTGTTTGCAAAACAAGTATTATGATTTGAAATTGGCGGAATTGAAGGCCGAACTTAAAGAAAAAGAAGAAATTGTCAAAAGCTTCGGCACCGAGCTGTTGAAAAATGAAATCGCAGAGCTTGGAAAAAAAGCGCTATTCAAGAGCATAGGAGAGAAATACAGCAGTGATAATCAAGATGACTTAAAAATAGATGAAGAAAACTACCGAAATAATATGCTGGATTTTACAAAACGTTATCCCATCGTGTTTAGTACAACAAATGCGTTGCAAAAATGCACTGGCAAGGGTTTTTTGTACGACTACCTAATAATTGATGAGTCGAGCCAAGTGAATATTGTGACGGCTTGCATAGCATTAGCGTGCGCAAAAAACGTTGTGCTTGTTGGTGACAAAATGCAATTGCCGCACATTGTTAAATCGAGAGACAAAGAGATTCTTGAAAAGATATTTGCAGAGTATACTTTGCCAGGAGAAATGGAGTATTCTAAATACAGCATACTGGATGCTGTTACCAAGATGTACGATAAAAGCGGTCTTCCGAGTACGCTACTTAACGAGCATTACCAGTGTGACCCTCACATCATAGGATTTTGCAACAAGCGCTTTTACGGGGACAGCCTAATTGTGCAAACATTGCATAAAGTGATGTTGTAGAAAAGTGTTGATTAATACCATGGATTGTGCTAAAATAAAGAAAAATTAAAGAGGTAAAAAATCATGGGAGCAACATTGAAAGATGCAATCATTAAGTTAAAGGAAATTCCAGAAA
>JAITQU010000258.1 GCA_031288735.1 Christensenellaceae bacterium | reverse complement strand
GAAGATGTAGAGAATGATTTGCAAGAACTAGAAGCAAAGAGATGGAGGCAAAATGCAAATAAAATTTTGCAATAATTAGCCGTCATAAAGAAGGACAAGGTTCTTAGAGAACTGTACATCCAAGGGGTACGTAAGTAAGAGTGGCTGCTATGTGATTACTTTGCCAAAACATGTAATAAAATTCACTTAATTTATACATGCCGTATTTTCATGTATTTAAAAATACGCTACTCCGATAGCACAGCTATACTTCTTTGCACTCCACACACATAACTATAAAGCTTGTGGTGTTGATAGGACAAATTAAAATTGTCGAATAGGGAGCAATCAGGAAGGGAACTGGAGTGATATGCTCGCCTTGATGGCGGAGGAAACAATAGACTGCTTCCGCTGTTCAGCCCACAGAAATACCAAAAGTGGATCAGACGATTTATAGAGAAGTTTACTTGCTATGGCGGCAGTTTCAGAGTAAAGTTATATGTCGATTATTTCCTAGAGTAGTAGTTTGCAACGTCACTTGTCCTGTCGGGCAGCGATTTTGTTCAGATGTTTTCTAACAGCTAGTTACAACCGGTTAAAACCGGTTTCCATTGGCCAAATGAAGGCAACAAAATATCTTTTTTAAAAAAAAGAGTAGTGGAGCCAGTTCTTACATCTAAATTCTCTTCAGTTGAACCCATTGTCTCCAAAATGTAGCAAAACAAAATCATGAAGTATTTAATGATAGTATTTACAAATTCGTTATGAAAGTAGTCTGCTGTCAAGGTCACGTAGTACGTAATGCAGTATTGAACAAAACCAGCCGCTGAAACTAAAAAACAAGAAAGGTCTTTATTCTAGTAGCAAAATGTCGAGGCAAAAAGAGTACATATTTTAACTTATATAACCGTGAATCACAGTGTCTGTTTGGATATCAGGATAGCAGGATATCAGGTGGTGAAACCCGCAGCTATGCTGTGTTTAAAACGTCTTTTAGGATGCGCCATCGTAGATAATGACGTAGGTTTTCGGAGGTTGTTACGTCATCATTATGCACTTAACTAGATTCCTTTTCATTGTACGTTGGAAACAAAAAATCGACACACTGAATACAACGGAATTTTCCTCCGTACTCAAGGAACGACATATCATCTGTGATATTTTACACAAAAAAAAAAAAAAAAAAAAAAATGTTTCAGTCGGTAAAGTTGCAGGCTTTAGTTAAATAACCGGTGATCCGTATATGATAGGTTTTTTTTATTTTTTCCTTTTCCATGGTATTCAGATTGGCTCATAATAGACAAAATATTAATCTAGATCGACAACGTACTGTTTTCCGAATGTAGAATGGTATATCGTTTAATCTAGAATGTATGTAGGGTCGTAAACAGTAACAGCTACGCTAGCTGGCAAAAGTGTATAGAACTGGCAACAATCCAAAGGTCACATAGGACACAACAGGTCTCTTTTTCAAGGCGTGGGCCTATGGAGTTTTGCAAGCAGGAACGTTTACTGTCGTAGACCTCATATTACGCACTGTAGAACTTTAAATGCTGCTTAGGATCATCGTGTGAATAAAAGAGAATGTGTTTGTGTTTGTGTACTCCTCTCATAGTTGTGTTGCAGCGTTTTTCCTAGTTTCAGCTATTTTAACGTTTGTGTTTGTGTACTCTTCTCATAGTTGTGTTGCAGTGTTGCAGCGTTTTTCCTAGTTTCAGCTATTTTAACGCGCTTCTCTAATTCATTTGCTTCGTTAGATGGCATGAAATGTTGCTGAAGCTGCTAGTTTTGTTTTCGTGCAGTTAACTGAGCAGGAGCCTGGTATATATGACAAATGCCACGCAGCCTATGCTAGGTGGGACAAAAGAGATTTGGCTTGGGAAAGGATTTCTCGTGAGATGAAGGAGTCTGGATCCTGGTTAATTTCTTTCGAAACAATATATATAAGCGTCTTAGTTTAAGCTGTCACGGAAAAACGGATGCACCCAATGTTTTTTTCCCCCTAATATTGCATTCAAGCATTTTTGCATTAATATATCATTTATTTCACATATATTTCCCTCTTAAATATAACTTATTATATAGTCATCCTTCTTCCACACTTACATGTTTCGACTGTATACGGCCATCATCAGGTGTCTTTTATCTTGCTAAAATTATTGCATTGTATACGTCAAAATTTTGTATTGCGTGTAAACGCGATAATTCCACATTCAAATAAATTGACTTTAATTAAAATTCCTTACGGTCGTCGTCTCTTCTCACCCCATCTCAACCTCCATCGTATTATGACAGGATCAATATTATTATCTGGCATTGCAGAAGACATGCACGAAATTAAAAATTACAATCACGCATCGAGTCGGCCGAACACACCCATTTGAGATGATGTGAACAACTAATCAGACATAAGTTTCCTCGTTGTGCGCCTGTCAGTCTGGAAACCAGTTGCCTGCTTGAAATCGGTGACGTTTCTCGGAAGTTGAGGTTGCGTTGCAGCTGCCAGTTTCTTTGGTGTGACCTCGCCCTATCCATTAGAATGAAATTTGCTTGCACTGCGCATTTTTATTTCTTACGTAACTTACAAAGTGTTACATTCAAAATAAGTGCATGAACAAAATTAGGAATTTTATGCTGAATATAACAGATTTTGTGTGTTGCAGTATTTCAGACTAAAAATGAAGACATTGTCGCGATTATTTTATTATTTGTGGTGCCCTCCAATAGCAGAAATTAGATATAGTGTTTTCAAGCGTTTGAGTGATCATAGACGGGGGTTGGATTGGTAATCAGATGTATTGGATACTTCAACACTCAACTCGTGACTAC
>JAITQU010000194.1 GCA_031288735.1 Christensenellaceae bacterium | reverse complement strand
CCATGAAAGAATCTTTCGCAACACGCTCGTTTTTTTGGCTACTGACAAATTAAAATTAGACACACTTAAAAAAGTTACTGCCCTCTACCTTGCTTGGACTAAACTTAATTTGCCTAGAGAAACTGCTAATTTCGATGAAGCACAAAAAAAGATAGTCACTACAAATATTGGAACACAAAAGATTGCTTTAGCGACAAGCATAAAGGAAACATATAACATCCTTATAATTCCTATTTCTGCTGAAAACAACATAGATACTAAGTTTACTGATAGAAGGCTAAACAAGCCTTCGAGTGATGACTTCTTTTTAAATATTAGTAATTCTTTGAAAAAAGAAGAATTAGTCATTGATGATTTGAGTGCTAGTAATATACATCTTGATTTAGAAAAATTCGTTTGGAAAAAACATGAACATATCAGTATCGAAAGTATGTGGACTTACATGAGTAGTTATTTATATTTTTCACGATTAAACGATGAGAATGTACTCTGTAATGCAATATCAAAGGGTCTTAAAAGTGGCGAGTATTTTTCTCTAGCTACTAGTTTTGATGGAACACTATACGTTGATCTTAAACTCCGTGATGAGAACTCTACTTTAAACTATTCAAAGGATAAGTCAAAACTAATTGTTAAACTTGATGTTGCAAAAAAGCAATCGGAATTAGAGCCTGAAATCGCAACAGTCGAGGATGAAAAAACTATTATTAGCGATAATAATTCTACATTAGAACCTTCCGATGCGGCAAAAAAACGTTTCTTTATGACTGCAAACTTAGTAAACATAGACCCTAAAAAAGAACCTAAATATGATGATATTTATAAAACCCTTGATAATCTCTCAAAAAATATTCTAAAGGAACTAAAAGAACAGTTTGATGGTTTTGATTTTGAAGTGTCTCTTGAAGTTGCTTCTAAATCCAAAAAAGGATTTAGTGAAGAAACCATAAAAACTATTACTTCTAGGTGTGCGGAATTAAAAATTACTGACTTTGGATTTGAAAACGATTGATTCTTTTTAATGCTTCTTTAAAGCTAGTAAATTTACTACTCTTTGAGAAAGGACAAATACTCATTAACAGCATATAGACTTTTTTAGTATCATATTACTCTAAGTGTAGTTTGAATATGATCAGCGAGATTGAATAATTCAAAGTCATGCCACTTAATTTTTTACTAAAAAATAAGCGCTAGTCTTTTAAACAACTCCTAGCGCTTAATTTTTTTACCTGTCAAAAGCTTTTTTCATCGCTTTTTTCACGATAGGGTGTCGCATTGCCATGGCAACGCTTACAGATCCTAGTGCTATTCCTATCAGGAAACCTGTTTTCATAAAAACCTCCCTTTTTAGTATGCATAAAATCGATATACTTATTTAAGGAAATGTTTGTCATAAAAAAGTTTCCTGCTGAAATATTTAAAGTTACATTATTGTCAAAGGCTTAAAAATTAAAGGCTCAAACATCATAAAAACTAATCTTTAATTAAGATAACCTATTTAGTCTCTTTTTTAATATAAATACTAGGATCAATGTCTTCAAAAATTATCTGTCTTACTCCGTTTTCAAGAGCGCGCTTCACTAACTCATTAGAATTCACAGTCCATGCTATTAATTGTAGGTTATAGTTTTTTACCGCCTCTGCAATTCTTTTAGATGGTAAGTATTTTATATCATACGCTAAAAATTCAGGCTTGGTATTTTCAAGTACCTTATATGGATTGACTAGTTTGTAAAGTAATCTTAATGCTATGTTTTTTGCTTTTGTAGCAAGCATGCCACGCCTAACTTCAGGTGCATTCAGTCTAAACCATTCTATAGCTGTTGGATTAAATGACTGTACCACTATCCATGGTTTGCTTCTTATTATTTCATACACTGCTTTTTCAAGTCGGCAGTGAGTAACAGCTGGGGATTTCTTAATCTCGCATATAATGCTAACCTTCCCATCTATTAGCTCTACTAAGTCCTTAAATAATACTAAGTATTCACCATTAGGCAATCGATATCTATCCTGTTTGATATCGTTTGAGGTAAGGTGTGTTATCTTCGTTCTAATATTTAATAGACGCTTAAGATTACGGTCGTGTAAAACAACAACCTCACCATCCTTTAGTAAGCGCACATCTAATTCAATATTATATCCAGCACTTACAGCATTAGAGTAAGCTTGTATAGTATTTTCAGGTATTTCTTCGTTGTGAAGACCTCTATGTGCTATTGGAATATCATAAATATCGTTAAAAGTATCCATGCCAATATTATACAACAGTTGATAACAAATTGCTATATACGTTTGATTTTCTAGCTATTATTTTTTATAATTAGTGCATAACTAACATGAAAACTGAAATGACACATAAAGTTAAGATTTATTAAAAATTATTTTAGAGTCGGGATTTTAACTTGAGTTTTGAAAACCATATCTATCTAGACCTTTTTTTAACTTATATTTATTTTCGTGTATAAACACTGGAGGATTTCTAAATCCATGTCAACAAGACAAAAATTCATTCGCAACTTTTGTATAGTTGCACATATCGACCATGGGAAGAGTACGCTTGCTGACAGAATCATAGAAAAAACTGGCACAGTTTCCGAACGCGAAAAAAGAGACCAGATGCTCGACTCAATGGACATTGAAAGAGAAAGGGGTATCACTATAAAATTAACTCCAGTACGCATGTTTTATAAATATAACGACATTGAATACACCTTTAATTTAATTGATACGCCTGGACATGTTGATTTTACTTATGAGGTAAGTCGCTCGCTAGCTGCCTGCGAAGGTGCTTTATTAGTAGTCGATGCTTCGCAGGGTATTGAGGCACAGACTCTTGCTAATGTCTATCTTGCTCTTGATAGCAATTTAGAAATATTGCCAGTAATAAACAAGATTGATCTTCCCTCTGCAAACACTGAAGCTGTTAAGAAAGAAATTGAAGACATTATAGGCTTAGACTCCTCGGATGCTCCCCTTATAAGTGCAAAGGAAGGCATAAACATTGATGATGTCTTAGCGCAAATAGTTGAAAAGCTCCCACCACCGTGCGGAAATGAGAATGCTCCACTGAAAGCTTTAATTTTTGATAGTGCCTATGACATATATAGGGGTGCTATTTGCAACATACGTGTTGTTGATGGAACTGTAAATGCAGGAACCAGGATTTTAATGATGTCTAATGGAAAAACGTTTGAAGTTACAGAGGTTGGTGTTTTTTCGCCAAGAATGGTAGCTGTGCCCATCCTGAAAGCTGGTGACGTTGGATACATTGCTGCAAGCATTAAAAATGTCAAAGACACTCAAGTAGGTGATACTATTACCTCTCTTCAAAATCCAGCACTAGAGCCACTACAGGGCTATAAAAAAGCTAACCCAATGGTATTTGCTGGTATTTATCCATCAGATGGTTCAAAGTATGATGATTTGCGTGACGCAATGGAGAAACTTAATCTAAACGACGCTGCGCTCTTATTTGAACCAGAAACATCAGGTGCCTTGGGATTTGGGTTTAGATGTGGATTTTTAGGTCTTCTTCATATGGAGATCATTGAGGAAAGACTGGAGCGCGAATTTTCTCTTGAGCTCATCACCACAGCACCTAGTGTCAGCTATAAGGTTAAAAAAACAAACGGTGAGATTATCGCAGTAGATAACCCATCTAAATTACCTCCAATAAGCGAAATAGAGCATATAGAAGAGCCCATCGTAGTTGCAAATGTGTTTACCCCAGCTGAATATATCGGTGCCATTATGGAACTCTGCCAGGAAAAACGGGGAGTGTTTGTAAACATGACATATATCGATACCACTCGAGTAAAAATAGAGTATATTATTCCCCTTGCTGAGATCATTTATGATTTTTTCGATGCGTTAAAATCTAGAACTCATGGGTATGCTAGTTTAGACTATGAGTCTAGCGGCTATCAAAAAAACGATCTTGTTAAACTAGATATTTTGCTAAATGGGGATATTTGTGATGCTCTTTCTCTCATTGTTCACAGAGAGAGTGCATACACTAGGGGTCGTCTTATAACTGAAAAATTGTGTGCTGTTATTCCGCGCCAAATGTTTGAAGTCCCAGTCCAAGCTGCTATTGGTACAAAAGTAATAGCTCGAGAAACCGTGAAAGCCATGCGCAAAGACGTTTTAGCAAAATGTTATGGCGGCGATATCACAAGAAAGAAAAAGCTTTTAGAAAAGCAAAAAGAAGGAAAGAAAAGAATGCGCCAAGTAGGCAATGTTTCAATACCGTCAGAAGCGTTCATGTCAATCCTAAAACTAGATACATAGAAAGCTACACCCCAATATCTATTTACTTTGATACTAACTTTTTAGGAATTTATGGAAAGAGAAAGAGAGCAAATTGCTGGATTATATATTCATATTCCTTTTTGCAGGAGTAAGTGTTATTATTGTGATTTTTATTCCATTCAATACGATGACGCTTTAGCAGATAAATATATTGATGCCCTTATATCTGAATTTTTTAGTGTTTGTGAGCAATTTCAAAACTTATATTTTGACACTGTTTATCTAGGCGGTGGCACGCCAAGTTTACTTAGTCATAGACTGCTATCTAAGCTTTTAGGTGCTATTTTTAACTCGAATAGACTAAAAGAAAACTGTGAAATTAGCATTGAATCAAATCCTGCAAAGGGTGAATTTTATAAACAATGTGCTGATCTTAAAATTAATAGGCTTAGTATTGGTATTCAAAGTTTAAGTGACAGCATTCTAAACTTAATAGGTAGAGGACATAACGCAAGAGAGGCAATACAAGCTCTTGAAATCGCGGGTAAATATTTTGACAATATAAATGCCGATATCATCATAGGAATCCCCTCTCAAACCAAACTTGATATAGAGAACACGCTAGGTTTAATCATGCCGTTTACTAAACACATTTCTGCATACATTCTTAAATTATCTGATGAGTCCCCGATGGGAAAAAAGGCAAGATGTTCTCAAATGCATTTACCTTCTGATGATTTAGTAGCTGATATGTATGAATTAGCATATGATAAATTGTCAATGTACGGATTTAATAGATATGAGATTTCTAACTTTTCAGTTGCTAATTATTTTTCTAGACATAATATGAAATATTGGGCATGTTGGAATACTATAGGAATAGGAGCAGCCGCTCATTCATTTTTTAATGGAGTTCGCTTTTCAAACGCTAGTGATATTAATAGGTATATGCTAGGCGAATCATTCCTAACTACATATGATAAAACCTTAATACCAGATAAAAAAGAGCTACTATTTGAAGAAATAATGTTAGGATTAAGACTTGAATCTGGGCTCGATGTATTAAGCATTAATAAAAAATTCGGAATTGATTTTCTAAGCCGATTTTCATCTGTGATAGATAGATTAAAGGGGATTGCGGAATATAAGGATGGAAGATACAAAATATTGAGTAGTAAAATGCTACTTGAAAGTGCTGTAGCCGTCGAGTTCTTAGATTAGCTCACTATCTTATTTGTAGAATTGGGAGTGTCACATTAAAATTAGGGAAAAGCTAAAATTTAGGCTTTTTAAACTAGTTTTCCATTAATTAGCCGTTTCTTGTGATTGTGTTTACATTAGATATTTCTTTGAGCTTTTTAATAATATACTCAATATCCATAGTATTACGTATAAAAATACCTAATGAAATGAATGCTTTTTTAAGCTGTGTTTTATCAGATTTAACATGTACTTCCATTGATGATATTGAATACCCTAGCTGCGCTATCAAGGATATTATTTCATTTAGAAGCCCACTTTTATCATCACAGGTAAGCATTAATTGCACAACAAACGTCGAAGTATCCCCATCGCTCCACGCAGCCTTCATTAATCTTTCCTTTTCCATGCTTTTTATGTTAGTGCAATCCACTCGATGTATAGAAACACCAGTGCCACGCGCTGCATATCCTACTATGTTGTCACCTGGAACTGGATTACAACACTTAGAAAACTTGATAAGAAAGTCATCATAACCCTCAACAATTACCCCATTAAGCCGTTTCTTTTTAGCTTTATTCAATTCAGATTGTTGAATAGGCTTAATTGCAAGTTCAGGGTGATGCATCACCTGTTCCTTTTGATAGGCATCTATTAATTTTACAAGGACCTGCTTTGTAGTGACCCCACCATAACCTATCGATGCAAACATGTCATCTTCGGATGCAAAGCTGTATCTTGTCATTACGCTTTCAAGTGCGTTTTTGGTATTAAGGAGATCGGTTAACACGTAGCCTTTATGCTTAGACTCCCTTTCTAGCATTTCTCTTCCAAGCTTTATATTGTCAGTCTGTAGTTGCTTCTTTAGAAAGTTTCTAATCTTTGCCTTAGCTTGCATTGTGGTTACAAACTTAAGCCAGTCCCTGCTAGGGCCCTTACCCGATGATGATGTCATAATTTCGACAACATCACCATTTTCTAGCGACGTGTTTAGCGGAACCATTTTACTGTTGACTTTAGCACCAATGCAACGGTTACCCACCTCGCTGTGCACCTTGTATGCAAAATCAACGCAGGTTGATCCAATTGGTAAATCTAAAACCTCGCCCTTTGGAGTAAACACATATATGTCATCACTTACTATATTGAGCTTAATATTGTTTAGAAATTCATTCCCATCCTTTAAGTCTTCAATTTCAATCACTTCTCTAAGCCAGGAAATTTTCGTATCAAAGTCGCTACTTGCGTTAACACTACCCTTTTCTTTGTATACCCAATGAGCGGCAATGCCATATTCTGCTGTACGATTCATTTCATAAGTTCTAATCTGAATTTCGAAAACCTGGCCAAACTCGGTTACTACAGTTGTATGCAAGGACTGGTATTTGTTTGGCTTTGGAATTGCAATATAGTCTTTAAATCGGCCTGGGACGGGTCTCCACTTAGAATGAATAACGCCTAGAATTGTATAACA
>JAITQU010000111.1 GCA_031288735.1 Christensenellaceae bacterium | reverse complement strand
AATCATTGACAGTTTCTACAATAACCCTGACAGCAATAAGATCATAGATTTGCTCCATTGTCTTGCCTAGTCTATTCATTTTTTTAAATATACTGTATAAATGCTTAGGTCTACCCTTTACCTCACCTTTAAGATTAAGCTCACTTAAACTTACCTCTATCTCGGATGCTATACGCATAACAAAACCGATTCTTTCACCACGTGATTTGTCTACACTGTTTGATAGCTGTTCATATTCGTCTGGATAAAGATATTTCATCGCAAGATCTTCAAGCTCAGACTTTATGCTTGCAATACCCAATCTACCAGCTAAGGGTGCGTATATCTCTAGTGTTTCTCTCGCTATGCGAATTTGCTTTTCTCTCGGCATTGGATCTAGTGTGCGCATATTATGCAGTCTGTCAGCAAGCTTGATTATAATAACACGCACATCGTTTACGGCAGCAAAAAACAGCTTCCTGTAATTTTCAATCTGCGCATCCTCTTGAGATGTGTATTGAAAACTTGATAGCTTGGTAACACCTTCAACTAGAGTAAATACTGTATTTCCAAATTTCTTTTTGAATTCAGTGCTTGTGCAATCGGTATCTTCAAGGACGTCATGTAAAATCGCTGCGCCTATGCAGACAGCATCCATACCTAGATCTGAAAGAATATCAGCAACATGCAAAGGATGGACAATATAGGGTTCGCCAGAAACCCTTAGCTGACCAGCATGCATTTCTGTAGCAAAATCGACAGTATATTTTAATAGCTGGTAATCAGGTTCAGAATATATTTGCTTGAATTTAGCATATAATTCAACTAGAAAACTCATTTAATAATTGCTCCATATATTGATGAATCAGCTAGCTTACACTGCTTCCTGCCTATCCTAAATACTCCATTAGTATCAAAGTTTGCAAGCTCTAATTGGTTTAAAATGTAGTAAGCTGTCATAAATTTTTCCCTTTTTAAGGATGCTTTTCTATTCTTACAAGTATTATATAATTCATCAAGGGAAGTGCTTTTTCCATCTAGCATGTACAATATGCGATAGAGATCTCTTAGCTCGTCATCGGTTAGTGCATTTTCAACATTAAACCTAACGCTTTCAAAAATCCCCCTAATTGTAGCTCTAAACTTAGAATCTAACGCTTCAATGTATTGCTCAGATGGCGCATCATGCACCTCGATGAGTGCATAATATTCAAAACCAGATTCGTTAAAGGGTGATAATAAAATTGTGTTTTTAGGATTGACACCTTCTAATGAGGCGTATCTTTTACTATAGGAAGGATATTGATGCGCTAGCTTTTCAAAGGTGATTTTACTAAAAGCTATAACTAAATGTCCTAAAGCATGGTTTGGTAAAAAAAGAATCTTTTCCTTTATACCAGATCTAGATGGAAGATTAGCACACCTTGCAAAATTTTCAAGTAGTTTATCATTAACCGCGCTATTGTAATCTAGTTCTATATAGTCAAGTTTACATTGAGCATATGTCTTATTCATGAACTTGTTAATATCAATCTCATAATATATCCGTTTTTTTGTAGTTGAGTAAAGGTCATCTTTATATTCACCCATATTAAACGCAATGATTTCAGCCGTATCTGAAATCTTGCTTTTGAGATGTAATTTCTGCTTTCCAACATAGTCAAAAGTTAGCGGCCCACAGATATCTAAAAACCTTAGCCGTGGATTTTCGCATCCGAATGGCTCAAAGAGTGTTAGCTCATGTGCAAATTTCAAGGTAACGCCCTTTATTGGCATTTGAAGATCAAATGCGATCTCGTCATCTAAAGTTTTATTCTCAGTATCATGTGTTACAGCATCGCTAAAGGCAGTAGAAAACCTTTGAAGATTTTCAAGTTTTAAGCTTAGACCTACAGCTACACTGTGTCCACCAAAGCGCACTAGTAGATCCTTACATTTAATTAAAGCATTATGAATGTTAATTCCACTAATACTTCTCCCTGACCCTTTGATTATACCATTTTTTGAGTCATCTGTTAGTATAATAACGGGTCTTTTGAATTTTCTTGCAATTTTTGAAGCTACTATGCCTACAACTCCAGACTCCCACTCTCTATCATAGAGTACAATGGTTGAGTTTGAAAAGAGATCATAGCCTCTTAATTTAACTAATATTTCACCTTCGATTTTTTTACAAAGCTCCTGCCTTTTCCTGTTTTCCTGATCTAATTCACTAGCAAGTTTAGCTATAAGACTATCATCCGTTTCACAAAAGAGTCTAAAAGATTTTTCTGCATTACTTAGACGTCCAGATGCATTGAGCCTTGGTGCAATTTTAAACGCCACGTCAGTTGCGCTCACATCACCGTCACACTTTCTAATTCCACTACACTCTAATAACGCTCTAATTCCAGGCTGTGGTGACGAGTTTATTACTTCTAGGCCTAGGCGTGCTAATATTCGATTTTCACCTATTAATGGCACGATATCGGCTATTGTAGATATTGCAACAATGTCAATGTATTGCAGTACAAAATCAAGACTAGTCAGTGCCTGTGAAAGTTTGAATGCTACACCAGCACCACACAATGGATCATATCCAGGATTTAATTTGGGATTTATTGTAATACAAGCTGGTAAGTTAGTAGAAATTTCATGGTGATCTGTTACAATTACATCAACTCCTGCATTTAAAAGTGTTTCTATCTCTAAGCAAGAGTTAATACCACAATCGACAGTTATAATCAAATCGGGTTTGTGTTTTTCAATCACCTTTACTACAGACTCTGATGTTAGACCGTATCCATCATCAGATCGCACTGGCAAAAAGACATCGCATTTGGATCCTATGTGTCTTAGTGTTAAAAAAAGAATGGCAGATGCACCTATGCCATCACAATCATAGTCACCATAGATAACTATTTTTTTATCTTTAGAAATATATTCTAATATTTTATCCCTAGCTTCTTTCATGCCTTTTAGATTGAAGGGATGTTTTAGCATATCAACGTTAGGATGTAGATAATCAAATATCTCATCCCTTGTAGTAAGGCCCTTTTTTTCTAGCAACCTACAGGTTTCAATTTCGAGTCCTGTATCTTTAGCAAGTGCTCTTATAGATTCATTTTCATCACTGTGTTTCACGCTAAATTCCTTATTAAAAAAATCCGACGCTTTAAGCTTCGGATTTATTACTCAAAGACAATTAAAAAAAGTCAAAGCTCATTTTAGCTCAATTTCAAATTTTTTAAGCTTTAAATATTATGTTATTTACTAATCTTTAAATCTTAAAATCTTTTTTTCACAGGCATTTAATTTTTAAAACTAATTTACTCATCTTGTCAAACTAACTTAAAGGTTTAGTAATGCTCTTTAGAGTTTTTTATTTCTATATATCATGATGATTTACTATTTTCGAACGGACCATATAATTTTAATAGAGCTTCGATAGTTTGTAAATCATAGACTTTTTATTTAAGGCCACTAAAAGCTCTACTTTAATATACTTTGATCTTATAGTTTTTCAAATTTAAGTGCTTTTCAAAGATACATTTAAAATTAATAGGCTCATAAAGATATCTTCTTTTTATTGTTGTATTTATTTTATCTACTTCTAGAATATACTGGTGCCTTTTCAGATTTTTCCTTTTTCTTTCTTTTAATCTTTGCTTTTTGCATAAGACCCCAAACGCTAGGTGCAATCAATACAGATGAATATGCGCCTGCTATAAGACCTATTATTATAGGTATAACAAAATCATTTAATGATTGTATTCCTACGCAGGCCAATGCAGTTACCGTAATTAAAGTAGTAATTGTTGTAAGTATTGAGCGATTTAAGGTGTCTTTTACTGAGCTATCTACAATAAAGGCAATATCTATCCTTGCTTTTTGGGTTTTGAGTGGTTTCATATAATCTCTAACCCTATCAAAAACTATTATTGTGTTATTGATTGAATATGCAAGTATTGTAATAATAGCAGCAATTAGAGATGAATTAATTGGAATGCGTAGAATTATTACGCCAGCAAACATGATAATTAAATCATGGATGAGTGCAATAATAGCAGCAAGACCACTAAATAAGTCAAATCGGATTATTACATAAATAAGAATAAGTAAAATTGCAAGACTTACTGAAAGTGCAGCTTTACTGATAAGATCACTACTTGCGGTAGCGTTAATTAACTCAGCTGAGGCAGTTATCTCAACATCATCTCCATACCTTTCTTTAAACCCAGCCTCAACATCTTTAGCAATCTGATTATTGATACTAATCATTTCAAGAGTTTTGCTATCATCGTTGAAATTTTCGCCATTTAACGAGTTTGGATAACGGACGATAATAGCATTAGTCCCACGGGTCTGTGCATCGGAGGGAGAACCACCATTTTTTTCGATAATTTCTTTTATAATTTTTTCGTTGGCTTCATAGTTATCACCAGTCATGTCAGGACCAGCTTCTATCTCAACAGTTAATACCGTTCCGCCTCTAAAATCAATGCCCACATTTGCAAAGCCATCATATTTATTGCCACTTGTGCTATATACTGTACCGCAAACCAGTGCAACAAAGATGATTACTAGGGGTGCTAATAGCCAGTAGTTTGCATTGTTAAATACTTTGAAATTCGATAAGCTTAGTTTCTTATTCATCCTTTGCATCCTTCCCCTTAATTAATAATCCATAATAAGCATCGCTTGTGTCATTGAACGCTAAAGAAATATCAATAAATGTTCTTGATAAGAATATTGCTGTAAACATAGATAAAATGACACCTATTAGAAGAGTTATAGCAAAGCTTTGAATGGCGGAGGCGCCAAATATGAGCATGATTATGGCACCTAGAATTGTTGTTATGTTAGCATCAAGGATTGCAACCAACGCTTTTTTGAATCCAGCCTTGACAGATGATTGTATAGCTTTAGCCGATCGCCGCTCGTCTTTTATCCTTTCAAAAATAACAACGTTAGCATCAACCGCCATACCTATACTAAGAATAATACCTGCAATGCCTGGGAGTGTAAGCTGCACCCATGGTACTATTGCTAAAAGATAAACAAGAATCGTTGTATAGAATAATAAAGCAAGAGATGCTACCATACCCAAGCCCCTATACACGACTATCATAATTACCATTACAAGTAACAATCCAATAAAGCCAGCTATAATACCATATTTTAACGCATTTTGACCAAGCGTGGGAGATATTGTAGTGACCTGCGTGGGCGTTAATGGAACTTCAAATGTGCCTGCCTTGATTTGGAGTGAAATCTCGTTTGCGTTGTCATATGTATAATTGCCAGTAATGACAGCCTCACCGTTTGTAATCGCTTCATTTACTGTAGGTGTCATTATCTCACTACCGTTAATCCAAATACTTATCGACTTGCCAACATTATTACTTGTTGCAGTCGCAAAAGCCTGGGTTCCAGCTTCGTTAAATTTAAGAGCTATTGCATAGTAACCATTGTAAGCTGTAGGATAAGCATCGCTTACATGCTTTGCACCTGTTATTACAATATTCCCATCGGGATCCTTAAATTCTAGCACTGCCGGTTCACCTAACAAGCTCATAAGCTGCTCGCTATCGTTAACTGCTGGGACCTCAACGCGGATGCTTGAGTCACCTTGTCTAGTAACAACTGCCTCGGTGTAGCCCTTAGAAAAAAGAATGTTACTAAGGTTTGTAATCGTTCCTTCCATAGCACGATTTGCCTCATCAGAATCAGAGGTTTCGAATTCTGAGAGATCAGCATTATATATAGCTAGAGTGCCACCTTCAAGATCTAATCCAAGCTTAACTGTTCCAGCAACCCAATAAAAATCGTATTTGCTTTTGCCTAGCTGTGCTGACTCCTTGCCATTTAGCGGAAAAATCAAAAGCGTTGCAAATATAAAAAGTGCAAGCATTATCGATAGAAAAATCGTGGCCTTTTTTTTGCTCACAAGAATGCCTCCTTGTTTTGTGTTCAATAAGTCCTATCTAGTTTTTATAACTATTTATGACTTGTCTATTATATTATTTACAGTAGTTAAAGTCAATTGAAAAAATGTACTCGCGCTTTTGTGTCTTTATTTCTATAAAAAACTAAGCTAATATTATCACTAAATCTAAAACAAGGTTTTAAATTGTTACTAAATAACATTTCTTCTTTTGATCGAATTTAGAAGCTTTACTAAAGCTAAAACTAATTATCTTTAAAAAGTAAACCTTATTTTTATATAGGGTGTAAGTGGAAATAAATTAGTAGTTTATTTGTTGGTGTACTAGTTATTTTTTATCTTTTTTTAGGTATGCAAGAGCAAGTGCTATTTCAAATCGCTTTTTTAACATTTCACAGCCAATTTTAAACTGCCCATTAAGATCCCCAGTTGCATTAAGCGCATTAGCTATACAACCACCACCACAGTGGTACTTAGCAACACACCCCTTACAGTGATCCTTTGTTAGTACATTAATCACAGAGAACCGTTCCATTATTGATTTTTCCAAGACGCCATCAAAAACTGTCCCCATAAGGTATTCTCTTTTCCCTACAAATTGATGACATGGGTATACTTCTCCATTTGGGGCTATAGCAAAATACTCTGTTCCCGCACCACAGCCTGTGAGTCTTTTTTCAATACACGGTCCGTGCCTTAGGTCAAGCTCAAAATGAAAAAACGTTAAGTGTTTTTTGTTATTAACCCTGTCTATGTAGATTTCAGAAAACCTTTCATATTCAGCGCATATATCGGATAAGTGCTCTTCTTTTATAGCCAATTTATGATCTGATGGGAGTACTACAGGCTCTATTGAAATTTTATCAAATCCTTGCCGTTCTAGTTCTAGTATATCATCTGCAAAATCTAAATTTTGTGATGTAAACGTGCCACGGACATAATAGCTTTTATCTCCACGTATATCTTTAAACGCCTTTGCATTTTTAATTGCAATTTCATATGACTCATTGCCGTTTAGTAGTCTTCTTACCCCATCGTGAACTGCCTTGCGTCCATCTATGCTGAGCACAACATTAGACATTTCGCAATTAAGATAATTTATAGCCTCTAAATTCATTAAAACACAATTGGTAGTTAGCGTAAATAGTATTTCCTTATTACTTAGCTTTGCCTTCTCTTTTCCATACTCTACTATTTCTTTAACAGTATTAAGGCTTAGTAAAGGCTCTCCACCAAAAAAATCAACTTCAAGGTGCTTAGTTTTACTGTTTTTAATTAAAAAATCAATCGCCGCTTTGCCAACACTCATCGACATGCGATCTCTTTCACAGTGGTATGAGCCCCCATCAGCAAAACAATAGTCACAACGCATATTGCAATCGTGACACACATGTAAACAAATTGCCTTAACACTACCTAGTCTTTTTGAGTGAAAAGAGTATTGTCTCTTAGCGTTAAGCTCACCACTTTCTTCAAGTTCCACTATCTCATTTTCTAGCTCTAATATGGAGCTAGTAGATATTGAATTAAAATCAGCAAGCTCTAAACTAGATAAATCAATATTGTAGCGCTTTTTTACAAACAAAAAAGCGGGATAGTCAACACACAAGAGACTTCCGCTTTCAATGTCCCATAAAAAATAGAGTTTGTTACCCTTATGCGTATAAGAAAAAGCGTGTATCAAAAAATTTCACTATCTAGCGACCTGTTAGTTTTTATCGCTATTCCTCTTGATATTGATTTTTTCATCACGCTTGCAAATTTGATTACCCACCGTGCAACTAGTTTTACACGCTGATTGACAGCTTGCCTGACATTCGCCACAGCCAATTTGACCTGCCTTAATAAGCGACTTGGATACAATCGTCTTAAAATGTTTCATGCGTCCTCCAAATATATGTTATAAAAGGTGCAGTCACTAATCTAAAAAGTAAAAATTAATTTTTTAAAACTTGATTTAATGTAAAAAACTAAATTTAACCTTTTTGATAGTCTTGCAAGCATTATTATACCAGCATGTGTTATATAATGCAAGTTTTTAGTATGTTTTGCTTTTTAGACTAAAACCTGTTTCATTCTTTTGCAATAATTTTTATGG
>JAITQU010000002.1 GCA_031288735.1 Christensenellaceae bacterium | reverse complement strand
ACTGTTCACACCTGTATGGGAAAACATAGTTATTGTCCGTCCGCTACATGATATTTTGGAAAAGGTCAGTGCTTTAGCGGATAAGGTCACAACATGATCGTTTTAAATGCAGAAAAAGCTCTTTAAAATAGCAATTTTTGAAATTTGATTTGGATTTAGGTCATTAATAATTAGGTTGTTGTTGTTTTCATATAGGGTGTGAACAGTAACGTTCTTTTCGTCTAAATTATGCTCGACTTTATCGATTTAACTTGATTTCATTTTAACGGTCAACTGGTAAACTCGGGTAATTCATTAAACCTAAGTTTGCGTTAAAAGGAGAATCTAAGACTCAATATATCGTTTGACAAAACGCTAGGCAGAAATTTGTTTGTATACTGTTAAAAATTGGGGAATTAAGGTTATACGGAGTATTCGGTTCAATCACGGTTTGCGCTGTACAAACTCTCCGTAAACTTTTTGAACTTTTTGAACTTTCCGCACCCTTACTGAACTAAAATTTGCTTTTTAACCCGCTTACCGCTTTTATAGCCTCGGTAATGTCGATATAGTCTGCTTCACGAAAAACATACTTAGATTGCATATTCTTGTACGCCGTTTGAAAGCCGACGTTTCCAGCCAAGCCGTCGAAATAACCGAAATCGGGTATTTTCAAGTCCTCGGGTATGCCGCCTTTTCGGGCAAGCTCCTCCCGTCGCTTTAACGATACCAAATATGAAAGCCGCTCCTTTTCGTCAAATAAACCCTGTATATTATCCAATCCGCTAAGTACGGTTAAATCGTAAACATGCTTTGCCACGTCAAACCAACTCTGCCGCTCAAGATAAAACTCCGCCGCAAATACCTTATCTACAAATATTCGCTCTAAAGTTATCGTTTCAATCGCAAACGGCGCAATATCAAACTGCTCGGACAGTATTTTCTTGTTCGGCTCGGTCGTAAGTTCGTAAATAAGCGGCGCAATCATATATTTACACACTGGTTCGCTCACTGTAAACGATGTCGCTTCCACAAACACTTTCTCAAACCGTTGTAATTCCTCCCTACTGTCGATACGAAACGCCGATTCGTAATCGTAAACCGCCGCGATACTGCCTTTGCGCTCGAAATGGGCTTCGTCTTCCTTGTTTAGTTTCAAGGAATACTCATAGACTGCATTTTCGAGTCTTTTTCTCGCTTGGTTGTTTGTGAGTTCCGCTACGTCCACGGTTAAATCGATGTCCTCTGAAAACCGCTTAATCCTGCCGATTGCCTTATATAAAGCCGTGCCACCCTTAAAATACGCTTTTACCTCGCTTTGCTTTTGTCTTAACTCATTCAGCACAAGCGTAACGTAATAGTCCTTTTCGATTATATCGGCGGTCAGTCCGCTTGATTGCTCGACCTGTAGAATAACAGCTTTGAATAGGTCTTTGCTTTGATGAAGTTTCATGAAACGCTTCTTTCCGCAGTATTAATTAGCACAGTTACCACCTTTTGCGGATAATATCTTTTCGCCATACCTACAAGCCGTCTGAAGTCAAGATTAAACCTACGGATGATTTCGTTAAATTTCCCGATTACGTCGTCCGTTTCGTACGCTACGCCGTCCTTGTTGTCGACAATATCTAAGACTTGCAAATAGCGAAAGTTGCCTTCGGTTACCTCCGTTCTCGGCGGACGCAATACTACATTCGCATTGATAATCAGTTTTTCTCTGCCAGTTACATAATTGCTTGCATAAAAACGGTATTTGGGTATTTGCGTTGTGAGTCCGAGTTTTTGACAAAGCGTAGGCCCCGTCATATATCCCGTTATGCCGTTCTTGCTTTCGACATACTGCTTGTAAACCGACTCAAACGGGTTCAGTGGCACCGCTCCGAATATGGTCTGCTGCGGCTTGTAATACACTCCCTTTTGATAGCGTAAAACCACCGATCCCGTCATTCGGTTTAGAATAACGTTAACGGTATACCGTATCTTTTCTTTGTCCGCGCCAAACCGCTCCGCCGTTTTCGCGCAGATTTCCTCGGCTGTAAACAAGCGGTTTTCCGACTCCTCAGCAATTTCGTTGCGGATAAACTCCGCATAGCCTACTTGGTTCATAACATCACCCATGATATATTATATGCAAATTTTTTTTGATTTACGCACTTATTATAACATAACACTAAAATAGTAACAAGCGAATAGACGGGGTATTTTCAAATTAATTTGCGACTGCAAGGCAATATTCAATCTCGCTTGTTATTTTATCAAGCCTTTTATACACCGCCATTTCGGTGACGTGCATACGCTTTGCGATGACGTCGACCTCGGTGCGGTCAAAATACTGCATCTGAATCAGCGTTTTATCGACTACGTCAAAAGCGCACGCAACTCTTTCAATAGCGTCTAATTTTCTTTTTAGCTCGCCCGTTCTTTTCGCCCGAAATAGATGCTTTGTAAAAATGCCAGCTTCGCAACAGCTTTTTTATATCCGTCGCACTCAAATTCATTAACTACCTCCTCTAAGACGTTCTCAAAAAGTGTCTTTCCCGTTTCCTTTAAAACTTGTTTTA
Organism: Christensenellaceae bacterium; assembly: GCA_031288735.1. GTDB lineage: Bacteria > Bacillota > Clostridia > Christensenellales > DTU072 > JAITQU01. Next base: position 5,565 of record JAITQU010000002.1, on the reverse strand, counting down.
CCCCATGCCATACAGCCCAATCGTCCTCTTCGGACAAGTCATCGATTTTGCTTTTAAGTCACGCCCGAATAAACCCGTCGTCCTCGTCATCCTGCGTCCAGTCTAAAGCCTCGCATACACCCGCTAAATCCCAATACTGCACCAGCCCGATTTTTATTCTCTTGTAAACAAACAGTAATTGCCGTTGAGAGCAAAGAGTCGTTTGCAGTCGCTACTTTCTGTGTTAGGCTCGTTAGTGCTTTCTCGAAAACTGCTTGTATATTTTTGCTACACTCGGTGGGTTTTGCCGATCCTCTCATGCCCATTCCCGCCGCCGTTTCTCATTGTCTCTTTAGTTCTTCGTTATTGAGATCGTTAAAAATTCCTTGAACTGCATTTACCATCGTGTTGTCGCATTCTGCAGTTTGTTCTTCCTCAAACGCTTTCGTTGCCACTCCTAAAAATCGAGATGTGAAAGATAATTTACACAACAAATTATATAGAGAATTTCAACAGAAGTGTAAGGAAAACAACAAAGACAAAGTCATCTTTCCCAAGTGACGAAAGTCTTTTGAAACTGATTTACCTAGTAACTATGGCCTTAAAGCGCGGGAAATGCCGATGTCAGGATTGTGGGAACATCCGAAGAGAATTAGAAATATACTATCCAGATAGAATTCCTGACTGAAAATATCACAAAAAAAAATTAATTGTTGACAAATTGGAAGGCAACTGATACAATCGAAATTGAACTGAACATCGACTTCAGGTCTCCACTCCTCATCCCCTATTTACACAAATTAATACACACTCCCGCAAATAAATACTGCAGTTTTCGTCATCAGAGAAGCGGTTTTTTGATTAATATTGTAACATATGTATTTTGACGGTCTAACCATAGATTGAATAAGAATAAAAGAATCATAAGCGCAATATAGATATGATTTAGGTGCGAAAACCGAAAGTGTCTTACGTATTAAAAAAAGACGAAATTGTGATTTTGGGATTGGAATCGTTGCTCAAGGCTTAAAGAAATAGAAAAATATTAATAAGTATGCGCAATCTAGCACTGACAATGATAAGTGGTATTGTATCAATAAAAGCATGAACAGTAAGCGGGATAACAAGGTCATCAATTAATAAAGAAACAACATGCATAGACAAATTGTGACTTTCTGTCTTGCGAGAACCTTGGTTTAAAGCTTCGAAATTTTATAGTTATATTATGGAGCACGATGGGAACACGAAAAAAAATTGTATTAGGCATGAGTGGTGGTGTAGATAGTTCTGTAGCTGCTGTGATACTCAAAGAATTGGGATATGAAGTTATTGGTATCTATATGCGTAATTGGCATGAAACCATGACAAATGGTACGTGTAGTGCTGAATTAGACTATGTTGATGTTCGCCGAGTTGCATGTCTTTTAGAAATACCTTACTACACTATTGATTTAAGCCATGAATATTCCGAAAAGGTATTCAAACTGTTTCTGGATGAATATAAAGCTGGACGAACACCTAATCCCGATGTTTTATGCAATAGAGAAATTAAGTTTGGACCGTTTAAAGATTTTGCAGATAAATTAGGTGCAGATTATATAGCAACTGGTCATTATGCAGGTATTGTTTCTAAAGACGATGGATTGAGGCTTGTTCGCGCAAAAGACGAAAATAAGGATCAAACATATTTTTTAAATCAAGTGCGTGTTGAGCAACTAAAAAAGGTTGTTTTCCCACTTGCCGATTTAACAAAGACTGAAGTAAGGGATATAGCAAAAAAGCATGGGCTTCCAACTGCCGATAAGAAAGATAGCACAGGGATTTGTTTCATCGGGGAGCGCAAATTCCGGGAGTTCCTTTCCACATATATTCCAATGCAAGAGGGTGAAATATATAATCTAGATGGCAAGCTTTGCGGAACGCATAAAGGGGTTTTTTATTACACAATTGGACAACGAAAGGGTTTAGCAATAGGCGGTGGAGGAAACGGAAATCCTTACTTTGTTGTAAAAAAAGACGTTGAAAAAAACATATTGTATGTCAATCAGGGCGAATGCAAGGAACTATTTTCGACACAGTTAATAGCAACCAACTTAAATTTAATAAATGAAAAAATAGTTGATGGGATGCGTGTTAGTGCAAGAATCAGACACAGACAGCAATTAGTTGATGCTACAGTGTACAGTCATAATTGTAATTCGGTAAGAATCGTTTTTGATACACCAGTAAGAGCAGTAACGCCAGGACAGTATGCAGTAATATATAAAGAGAAAGTGTGTATTGGCGGTGGTGTCATTGAATAATATTTAATGCAACGAAATGTCAATCCAAAACAATACACACTCCCCCTTTTTTACTAGTGTTCTTAAGTGACGTACTCCCGCCTCAAACGCCGTAGGCGTTAGACGGCGGGAGTAGGTCACTTATTAAAAATACGGTCCGAAAAAATGCTGACAGTTAGTTTTGAAATCTGTAAAGTCTGTGTTAGATGTGGAGTGTGGTATGAATCGTTTGACAGTATTTAAAACAAAATATATAATTTAGAAAACTCCTAAAATTTTGACTGAGGTGTAAAATGTATTATAAAGCTGAAATGTGGGATAAGATGCAAGATATTATGTCTAGATATAATGATCACATGACACATGGATATTTGCAGTTTGACTCCCATTTGGATAAAGATATTTTAAAAAAGGCACTATCAATTTCTGTAGATAAATTTCCGTTGTTTAAAACCAAATATTATTCTGGATTATTTAGAGCCACCTGGAAATCCCTAAGGCATTATAACTTTGAAGACTGTTATCAATTTGTTGAAACAGAAGGTGTATTGTTAGAGGTTTGCGAAAAGTTTTTAGTAACAGTGATCGATGAAACTAAAGGGCCACAAGTGAAATTTTTACATGCCCGATGCGCAGAAAAGGATGCATTGGCAATCCTAATTAACCATCAATGCATGGATGGTGCCGATCTGCGTATTTATTACAAAAGCATCGCCGAAATATACAATGATTTATTAAATAATGGAAACGGTGACATCTATGTAAAAAATGGCTCCCGCAGTGAAATGCAGATTTATGATCAATTTACTCCTAAGCAATTAGAAGAAATTGAAGGGTTAATAAGCTACAGCAAAAAACAGAAACATAAAATTGCATTTCCTTTTGAAAAAAGCCGAAAGTCAGCAAGAATTGCTAAAATCAACAAATTAGTAATCAATGCGAGCGAATTTGCAAAATTGCGCACTAATGGAAAAAAACTTGGGGTTTCTGTTAATGATATTGTTCTTGGTGCTTTCTATAGAGTGGCAACATTAATGATAAAACTTCCACAAGGTGCCACACTAGGGCTTCCTAATATGATCAATATGCGTAGATACATTAAAGGCGGGGAGAGTGCTGGATTTTGCAATTTAACATCAATGTCAGTTGTGAATTTAAATGGTGTTATTGGAGATGATATATTTGAAACAATTGCTAGATGTAAAAACAGTATGGATGCTCTAAAATCTGACTATATGGGACTACATGGATGGTCCTTGCTTCGTACTGTTCAGAAACTGATACCACATGGAATAGCAAAAATCTTAATAGGGACATTCTTTAAGAACCCACTAATAGGGTTAAGTAATATTGGCATAATCGATCATGAAAGTCTCGTTTTTGGAAATGCAAGGCTAGAAGCCCCAACTTATATGACAGGTTCTATCAAGTATCCTCCATACATGCAGCTTGCACTTACAACATTATATAATGAGGTCACTTTTACGATAGCAATAAAAGCGACCGAGAAAGATCATAAAATGTTTGAAGAGTTTTTCTTGCACTTTGGAGAGGAGCTTCGAAAGTTTGCTCTTGCGGAAATAACGGATGAATATGCCACACAGATACTTAACAAAGCCAATGGTCAATAGGGAAAAACATAGAAATTTTTACTAACTCACAAGAATAAAAGCAATTGTTTATTCAACTTGTAAATGTGGTTGTGTGCAATTTGGAAGTTTATGATTATCCTAGGGCTTAAGACTTTCAATAGAGAAATATTTCTATGTAGAAAAGTAATAGTTAGAATATCCTACATTGAAAAGAGAATTAAAATAGAGTTTTTTTAGCGCACAGCTTTAATGAAACACAACCTAATATCGCAAATTTTAAGGATCAAATCTAAAGAACTCGACCTAAGTTTAACAGTTTTTCTATGATTTAGACCAAGGAATTTTTCGCAAGATGCGCATAAAACGCTTTCCCTGAGTCTTAAAAAGTCAAATGATATTAAAATTATGCTATTTCTATGTTGACATTAGTTGTTTTTATATCGTTATTTTACTCAAATGTCAAAACAACGGTGTTTTTTAGAAACTAATATTAACAGAACTTTTTGTGGTATTTGCTTAGTATTTCATCAGCAATTGTCTGTTTTGTAACGCGTTGATTCATTGCTTTTTTCTCAATATATTTATGTGCAGATTCTTCTGACATTTTCTCATGCTCCATGAGGCAACATTTTGCCATGTCCACACGCTTAATATTTTCGATTGCCAAGTGCAATTCCATATTTTTGTTTTTCAATCTAGCAATTTTGTTGTAACTTGCGCTAGTGAGTCTAATAGCACTCCATAAAATATCACGATTGAACGGTTTTGGGATAGTGAACACACCTGATTCTTCAACAGTAGCTCTGATCTCCTCAAGTCTCTCAGCTTTCACTATCATGATAACTTGACAAAAGCTATTAAATGCAGTTTCCGATGCAAGTCTATCTCCGTATTCATCTGCAAGTGGTGAATTTAAAATACATAGATCAAATTCTTGTGCGCTCAAAAGCTGTCTTGCATCAGAAGCACTTGATGCAGACGTGAAATCGCTGAAACCAAATTGTTTTAATATTTGTTTGAATCCAACGACATTATCTTCATTTTGCGTTAGGATTAGAATTCTTCTCACAGATGCTCCGAATCTTTTCTCTTGACTACTATACTGTGTGTCGTTCTACGAGTAAAATTGGTGTTTTTGTTATAGCTTATAACATTACTTATGCATTTACGCAAATTCGAAATCATAAAAATGCATTGAAACAAAAATCCACCTAAATTTCAATTATAGAAATAGCAAAACATTGCATATTTGCTTAAGTAATATTTGTCCGTAGAAACCAATCCAAGTGGTTTAGGTTGCACCTTTAAGACATTAATAAACTAAAGATTAGAATGTGCCTTTGTAATGTATAGTTTAACATGAAACGTTGTTGAATTCCTCTAATCGAAAAGGAAATAAGAAGGATTTAGATTTCTTAACAGTTGAAGTAATACAATAGCAATGCAAGACGAAGAAACCATATATCAGTATTTAGCAAACTAATCGCATTGCAGAGATTAACAAAAAATTTAACCAAATCTTTAGTAAATTATACAAATAGAACTCAAGCATTGTCAAGCATAGAACTCAAGTAAGTTGACGTATAAATCTATTTTGTAAAATGTAAAATGAATTGTCGCAGAAAAATTGAAAATTTTCAGACCATTAAAGAACATAAATTTTGCTCGTATATCTCATAAGAATTGCTTCCTTTTTGTAAAAAACGTGGCAT
>JAITQU010000191.1 GCA_031288735.1 Christensenellaceae bacterium | reverse complement strand
TTTTACAAAAAGGAAGCAATTCTTATGAGATATACGAGCAAAATTTATGTTCTTTAATGGTCTGAAAATTTTCAATTTTTCTGCGACAATTCATTTTACATTTTACATACGATTTTTTTAAAGGATGAAATTCTTATAAAGATTACGAGAAAAAATCGTGTCATATTACGGTCTGAAAATTTCTGAGTTTTCTCGGCAATTCATTTTACATTCTACATACACCTTCACGTAAACGTCACAATTTTGAAATGACTTGCATTTTGTATCGTCATGTGTTAGTATATGATCGTGTTCTTTTTAAAGACATTAAACACAACCTAAGAAACCTAGCAAAACGTGTATTACTTTGATGAGTTACATCATTAAGATGCGTTTTAAAAAGGTATGTTTGATTAAAATTTTGAAGCAGTAGGAATTACAGTGATCTATAAAATTGATAGATTAAGCACAAGGAGTATTAGTATTTCAAAAGGATTCAATGGAGTGCTTATAAATATTTCTAATAAAATTAATAAAGGGCAGGTAAATATTTGAAAATTCATTTTGTTGTAATGCAAATATTTAATATGTGATTTGATGTAAGTAACATAACGAATTTAAAAAAGAGTTACAAAAAAGCATGTTTATAAAAAAAATATTTTAATATTGCAATTTCTTTATTTGAAGCTAAGTATTTTAACTTGGCTTTCAGATCTAAAAATTCAAAAATCAAATTGAAAAATTTTAATTATAGTGAGGGTTAATGAATGAATAATGTAATAAAACGACTTTTAGTAATTGTGGTTATATTATTGGCAGTTTTTGCTTTTGTAGCATGCTCTAAGCCACTCGTTACTGACAATGTCAAATATGATTCAGTCAACTTTATAGTAGACGGAAAACGAGTAGCGAGTATAGATGGCGAATTTTATTTGTTCGATGGCAAGAAGAAATTGACAGATGGATATTATTCTATTTCTTATATTCAGGGTGCTTATGGGTATTTAAAAGTGGAGGCTACACCAACCTCTGGATACGGAATAATCACTACAACTGGACAAGAATTATTATCGTCTCCCGCACCAGGTTATAAAATTACATCAATTGAAGCACTGTATAGCAGAGATCCTAAAGCTCAAGAAGTTTCAGTATTAGGCTTCTATGGATATACAAACGTTAACGGCGAAACTAAGAAGCTTTTTATAAACACAAGTGGCGAGATAAAAACGCAACCATATGATACGCTCACACTCTATAACAATGTGTTAATAGGGACAAAAGTCGTAAGAGGTGAAACCGCAGAAACACAAACTTCGCTTATCACAACGGATGGTGCAGAGATAGTAAATTCAATGGTTGTAGGTGATCTTTATCCCATGTCTTCGTATTCATACTTATCACAAAAATCAAATTATGTTATAAATCTAAAAATAACAAACCAAACTGGAGTTACTACAACAAGGGTCTATAGCTCAAATAATGGTGTTCTTATTGCTGAGGTCGCTTCAATTGAATCTAAAGCTCGAGGAACATTTTTAGCCACAGAATTGTCTGGGAAAAAACACATTATAAAAGAGGATTTCGCTCTAGTCGATGCAAGTAACGAATATGAATTTATAGATACTGATACATACACGTTTGGGAAAACCGCAACTGGCGATGATGCACTATTCAATGTCGCTACAAAAACAACAAATAATGTCTTGAGTTATAATATAATTGATAGATACGGTAATGCGGTATTAGAAGATGGAAAATATACACAGTTGAGTTATTTAACACCAGCTAGGACGTATCGTTTAAGATACATCGCTGATGGTGTAAGCAAATATGATATTTCACTTCCTGATGGCAAAATCATAGCAAGCGGCTTAATTGATATTCCAAGCATAGTTACTGGTAGCAAAACAGAAACGAGCGGAGGTTACTTTATATTATTAAAACCTTTTATCGGCAATGAATACACAGCATATTACAATGGTGAAGCTAGATCAATAATTCCAGAAGACGGATTTGAACAAGCAACATTGCCACTTTATTCTACGTATAGTTATATGCCATCAATAGTCCAATTTGGAAATGCAACAAATGGGTATAAGCTATGGAATCCAGCAAGCAATAAATTATGGGATATAGGACAAAACTCAATTACAACTACAGGCTCAACGATAGTGAAAATACCCTTAAACAACTCGGACATTCCTAGTTATTATATAATTCCCATAGAAAACCTTTCTAGGTGGAATGGTGACACGACAGTTGGTGTAGCCACGGTTTCAGAAGGTGCACTAGATACAAATATTTCTCTTTCTTCGAGTTATAGTGCAACTATTTACTCAGAAAAAGGCATTGAATATGACTTTTCTAAAATTGAAGACGGAAGCGAAAGTTATCATACGCATATATACTATAAAATTTTGACACTTTCATATAGGCCTTCAATTTCAGCGGAAGTAATTTACACGTATTATTGGCTAGGGTATATTTCTGCTAGCACTCCTAGTTACACAATTGAAGAAATAAGTGGTTCTTACATACTTGACACTGCAACTGATACGTTTATTGTGCAAAATACCATAACAAAGCTTTCATCGCTCTATAGAATTAGTAAAGACCTCAAGTTAACTAGCGAACTCAGCAATTCTGATAAATTTTCAACCAATGTAGAAATACAGGGTTATTATATAAGTGGCTTCTACATTGTAGACGAAAATGGGGCTGGATTGCATAGTGTATACAACATGGAGGGGACATTACTCTTACCAGCGATATATGAAGTAATAGCGCTCTCTGGAGACAATGCGATAGTTAAGAAGGGTGATACCTATGGCATGGTTACGTTTACAAAAAAATCGTATAAGCTTACACAGAAATTCATATATAACTCAATTGAATTTCTAACATACGATGGTGCATATATAGCAACCGAAATCAAAACAGGATCGAGAATATTTTTCAACGCAAAACACAAGGCACTAGAAAAAGGTATATTAGACTACGAATATTCAGAGCCTATAATAACATATTCATATGCAAAAGAAATATACGAAGAAGATAAAAAAGTTTTGGATTTTATTATACTTATCACACTTAAGTCAGGGAAAGTAAAAGTATACGAGTCTTGGAAAATCGAAAAAGACTCCGATAAATCTCTCATAGAGTATTTTGAGTATAATTAAAAATTCTTTAAAGATATCTATGATTTATAAAAGGTGTGCTATCATCAAAAGTTTTAACCTTATGTGTGAAAAGTCTCCCGCCTCTATAGGCGGGAGATGAAGGCACACCTTGTTCGACCGTCCTGTAATGACACTTTGAGAATTTGTGATAGAGTCAGTGCATATAAGGGAGGTCTGATTTTCGAGAGGACTTGGATAGTAATAATCATTCGGCCAAAGGGCTTCGATTACCCACCTCATAGCGTGTTACATCGACCCGTGGGACGCACGGGGATAGCTTGGTAAAACATCCTGCCGTAAGTGGGAGTTCTAAAGAAGCCCTGACTCAAACGTAGTAGGCGTTAGTCGGCGGGAGTACGTCAAAGTATGTAAAAACCACAAGAGGCAACCTCTAAAAACCTCCTAGTGTTTCGCTATGGACTTGCCTGAGTTCAATTTCAGCTAAACCGTGTATTTCTCGAAAACGGATGTTACTGTTCACACCCTATATGGGAAAACATAGTTATTGTCCGTCCGCTGCATGATGTTTTGGAAAATGTCAGTGCATTGGCAGATAAGCTCACAACATGATCGTTTTAAATGCAGAAAAGCCCTTTAAAATAGCAATTTTTGAAATTTGTTTTAGATTTAAGTCATTAACAATTAAGTTGTTGTTGTTTTCATATAAGGTGTGAACAGTAACAAACGGATGTTACTGTTCACACCCCATATGGAAAAACATGCTCATTGTCCATCCATTGCATGATATTTGAAAAGGATCAGCACTTTAGCGGGAAAGACACAGCAATAAGCGTTTCATATGTAGAAAAAGCTCTTTTAAATGGCAATTTAAGAAATGCGCCTTGCATTTATCAACATTAACAATTAATTCAGTTGTGGTGTGAACAGTTACATCAATTGTCGTTTTTATGGTCAGTTGTATAATTAATTGGTTACTGTTCACACCCCATATGAAAACAACAACAAAATTAATTGAGAATGACGCTAAATCTAAAATAAATCTTAAAAATTGTTGTTTTAAAGGGCATTTTCGGCATTTGAAACGATATGTTGTGACCGTATCGTTAAAACGGTGACATTATCTAAGAAATCATATAGCGTGTGAACAGTAACAAACGGGTTACTGTTCACACCCCATATGAAAACAACAACAACTTAATTGTTAATGAGCTAAATCCAAAACAAATATCTTAAATTGCTATTTTAAAGAGTATTTTCTGCATTTAAAACGATCATGTTGTGACTTTATCCGCTAAAGCACTGACCTTTTCCAAAACATCATGCAGCGGACGGACAATAACTATGTTTTCCTATATAGGGTGTGAACAGTAACAAACGGATACCCTTACTACTGGTTTCAAGTGCACATCGTTGCATTATTTAGTTAAATATGGTATAATATAATCATTAAATTAAAAGTTTACTAAATTTTAGTTCTATTGAAAACAATAAGTTCTAACGTAAATTGGCAACATTTCGGCCATTTAGTCAGTAAAGTGTGTGTATTTTTAAATTCCGATTGCGAAAACAATATTAATAGCAGCTACATCAACAGAGATTTTTTAAAATTCTTTGTTTTTTTCGTATAACGCTTGCAAAAGTTAGTACTATATATTATAACAGTACTAACTAAAGGAGTGTTTTTATGACAGTACCAGAAAGTATTAGAAGTGTGAAGAGACCTATCAATACAATCGTTGAAGATAGATGTAAAAACGGGACTAGCGATTTGCTGTGCGTTAAGAGCAGGTAGCAAATATATTCGTGAGGGAAATACTCAGCCAATAAACGGGCGTGTGATTGGGCATATATTCAATGGCGAATTCGTGCCAGTTACGAAAAATCAAAAGAAAGCAATCCTGAAATGCTTTCTTACGGAACGAGTGCGCTTGTGCAGTCCGTTACGTCTGATATTTTTTCAGATCTACTTCGTGTATTCCCCATTAATGAAGCTGTAACGATTATGGCAATTGCTACACTTCAAGTCATTAAACCATCAATAGCATCACCTAGATTGTCGACACATTACAATCGCACATTCGTTAGCAAGCATTATCTGGGAGCGGCATTGTCACCAAATTCTGTTTGCTCATTGTTTGAGCGGCTTGGGAAGGATGGTCCTATCCGCAGGCAATTCTATCAAAAGCGCATTGATAGCGTTGTTTCAACCCATCACATAGCAATTGATGGTACGCTTAAGCAGGACACCAGCGTAGTAAACGACCTATCTGCATTTTCGTTAAAGCGAGAAAAAAAGGGTGTCGGGACATTTCTGTTTTGTATGCATATGACATTGAAAACATGGAACCAATATGTGCAGAAGTGTTTCCTGGTAATTACATAGATTCAAAGACATACACAAAATTTATTCAAAATAACGATATTAAAAAGGGCATAATAGTGGCGGATAAGGACTTTCCGCCGAGTAAGATAAAAGATGAACTTGAAATGCGCCCTGATCTTCACTTCTTGACACCAATTAAACGGAATGACGTCCGTATCGTAAATAACAACATGCTAGACTTCGAAGGCGTTCTCGATGGTGTGGATTCGCGTGTTTTATATAAAAAGTCTCGTATTAATGGCGGTCGATATTTGTATGCATTTGAAGATACAAATAAAGAAAAAGCGGAAAAAGACACATTTATTGACAAGTCAAAAAAAGAAGAACTCTTTAAAAAGGATAAGTATTATAAAAAGAAAGAACTCTTTGGTGTAATCGTGTTTGAATCTGATCTTGATATGCCAGCAAAAGTAGCTTATTCGTGTTATGAAGATCGATGGCTTCTAGAGCTAGTGTTTAAACGATACAAGAGCGATGAATGTTTAGATAAAACGCGAGTGCAGGGAGATTTCTCGGTAATAGGTGCAGAATTTATCCATTTTATTTCTACGTTAGCAACATGCAGAATTATACGCAAAGCTAAATTAGCTGGACTCTTAGATCATTTGACTTATGGCGATTTAATGGAAGATCTATCAAGTGCTTGGAGAACTGTCAATGCACCTGAATATGCAACAAGCGATGATGGATATTGGATAAATACGTGTGACATGGTATTTGCGGAACTTGAAGCACTGGGGCTATCAATAGGTTCTTCAAAATTCATTCCAAAGAAAAGGGGTCGCCCGCAGAAGAATACAGTTAATACTGGCATCAAGAGAAAAAGAGGGCGACCGAAAAAGCAAACTCAAACTCCTTGACAATAGTACTAGAAATTGGTAATCTTTTATCAAATTAGAGGTGAAATTAAAGCACAATTTTTTTGGTGATGATATTCAGTTTAAGACCATTGATCAAATTGGGGATCCATTAGTCAAACTAAATAGAAATATAGACTGGGAAATATTTCGCACACCTATTGAGACTAATATGCATAAAGATAGAAGCAAAGGTGGAAGACCACCATATGATGCTATCCTTATGTTTAAGATCGTAACACTCCAACAATTGTATGGGCTATCCGATTTAAGCACTCAGTTTGAAATTAACAATAGACATAATTTTATGCGTTTCTTAGGACTCAATCAGGATATAGTGCCAGATTGCAATACAATATGGGTGTTCAAAGAAGCTCTTAAAAAAACAACCTTGATCGTGCATTGTTTGATTTGTTCAATAAAGTACTAGAAGAAAAGAATATAATTACACACAAGGGTAGTATTATTGATGCTACATTTGTTACCGTCGACAAGAGACATACAACAAAAGATGACAATC
>JAITQU010000123.1 GCA_031288735.1 Christensenellaceae bacterium | reverse complement strand
ATTATATATCAAAATGTTAAAAAATGCAACAAGAAAGTCAAATATTTATTTATATAGTGAAAAAGGGGGAATTTTAGTAAAAAAAACATAAAAACTATAAAAAAAAGGGCATTAGATCACTAACGCCTTGGTTTGAAATATTACATGAAATGTTACAATTAATGTTATTATTGATTAATTAAAACTTCGAATCTGTTTTCAGTACAAAATAGCGGCAAAAATGATTGATTCCTGCGGTTTTTAACATTTTTGTGCGCGTTTTTTGTAGGGCGCAAAATTTTAATTGGTGTATATTAAAGATGTGAAAATCCATGATTATGATTGAACAAAAAACATCGCAATCAGAACGAATTGTCCTCTTGAATAAAACCGCAGAGAAGCAACTTAGGACTTTAACGAGCGTAAAGATTGGATATGATAGAGTCCTTGCTTTACCAAAAGGCGGCAATGGAGGTGATAACGAATGATATTTTGGATAAATTTTGTATATGCCTTTGAATCTATGTAATTACCAGGAAACACTTCTGCACATATTGGTTCCATGTTTTCAATGTCATATGCATACAAAACAGAAATGTCCCGACACCCTTTTTTTCTTGCATTATACGAAAATGCAGATAGGTCGTTTACTACGCTGGTGTCCTGTTTAAGCGTACCATCAATTCTATGTGATGAGTTGAAACAACGCTATAGCGCGTTTTTGATAGAATTACCTGCGGCTAGGACCATCCTTCCCACGCCGCTCAAACAATGAGCAAACAGAATTTGGTGACAATGCCGCTCCCAGATAATGCTTGCAAACGAATGTGCGATTGTAATGTGTCGACAATCTAGGATGCTATTGATGGTTTAGTGACTTGAAGTGTAGCAATTGCCATAATCGTTACAGCTTTATTAATGGGGAATACCCGAAGTAGATCTGAAAAAATATCAGACGTAACGGACTGCACAAGCGCACTCGTTCCGTAAGAAAGCATTTCAAGATTGCTTTCTTTTAATTTTTTCGTAACTGGCACGAATTCGCCCTTGAATATATGCCCGATCACACGCCCGCTTATTGGCTGAGTATTTCCGTCAAATATATTTGCTGCCTGCTCTTTCAAACAGCAAATCGCTTCGGTCCGTCTGTACCTCTATCTTCTACGATTGTATTGATAGGTCTCTCAACACTTCTAATACTTTCTGGTACTGCTATAAAAACACTCCTTCGCGAGCGGGATTTAGAAATACACACACTTTACTGTCTAAATGGCCAAAATGTTACCAATTTTCGTTAGAACTTAGCGTTTTCAATTTAAGTGCGACAGCGATAGCAAGATCATTACAGATTTTTCTGTTACAGATGCATCGGTACATGACAGTCAATGTTTTGTCGAACTTATCGATGAAAAAGATGAAGATGTCAAAGCGGACAGTGGATATGTCGGCGAGAAATACGCACGCGAAATACTTGAAAATTTCCAAACATAAAACTTCATATATGCGCAAGAGCATATAGAGAATCGCCCTTGTCAACTCGCGCCAAAGAAAGCAACAAAAAATCTCACACATTCGCGCTCGAGTTCAACACATATTCGGATATATGACACGATTCATGTGAGGAATAAGTTCTCGCTCACAGAATTGAAAGGGTAAAAAGAGATATTACGATGATGAATTTAGCTGCAATTTGAAGCGTTGTTCGTACTCAATAGGATAGCTCTGCTCCATCCTTTGCATGATATTTGGAAAAAGATCAGCACTTTAGCGGAAAAAGACACAGCAATAGGCGTTTAATATGTAGAAAAAGTTCTTTTAAATGGCAATTTAAGAAATGCGCCTTGCACTTATCAACATTAACAATTAATTCAGTTGTGGTGTGAACAGTAACTGTCTATAATTTACAATTTGCTAAAAGCACATATGTTATTGCAATGTTATCCATGCTGTGGTATTATCTAATTGTGATATATCAAGGAGGCAAAAATATGGCATATGAAATAATTGAAGTCGAATTAGGATTTGACGAATTAAGATCGCGATGCGAAAAAAGCATCGTTGCTTACAAAAACGAACTTTTGAATATGAAAGCAGGTCGAGCCAACGCACATTTATTAGATAAGATTCTCGTCAATTATTACGATACTCCAACGCATATAAACCAAATGGCAAACATCACAATTCCAGAAGCACGTTTAATGCAAATCGCAGTGTGGGATGCATCGGCAATAAAGAAAGTAGAAAAGGCTATTATAGATGCCAATATCGGACTAACACCATCAAACGATGGCAAGGTTATTCGACTAGTATTTCCAGAGCTGACAGAGGAAAGGCGTCGCGCATTAGTTAAAGACATAAAGGTGTTAGCAGAAAATGCCAAGGTTGCTCTTCGCAATGCAAGACGTGATCTAATAGAACTTCTAAGATTACTTAAGAAGGACAGTACTGTGACCGAGGATGAGTTGAAGGTTTTCGAACGTGACACTGATAAGGAGGTTGCCGAGTTTATCTCAATTGTAGATAAAACAGCCTTAGACAAGGAAAAGGAGATAATGAACGTTTGATGAATCATCTTGCTATCATAATGGATGGCAATGGGAGATGGGCAGAAAAACGTGACTTAAATCGACTAGCAGGCCATAAACAGGGGGCATTAGCAGTTGCTAATGCAATCAAGGCTGTTGCAAAAAGCAACATTCAATTTCTTTCTCTCTACGCATTCAGTACTGAAAATTTTAAAAGACCTAAGGAAGAAGTAGACGGAGTATTTAGTATTATCGTAGATTTTTTTAAAAACGATATTTTAAATCTCATTACGGAGTATAATTGTCGCATTCTGTTTCTTGGTGATGATACTATTATTCCTCAAAGCTTATGCGAACTAATAAATACAGCAATTACTGTTTCGTTAGACAACAAAGGATTAACTGTTGCGTTTGCTATAGGTTATGGTGGACGCGCTGAGGTCGTGAATGCAGTCAATAAATTGTTAAAAAAGCGAGTTTTGATAAACGATGATTCGCTCGTTACCTATAAAGAGTTAAATGCATATTTAGAAACATCACATATGCCTGATCCTGAGCTAGTCGTAAGATATGGTGGACATAAGAGACTCTCAAACTTTATGCCACTACAGACAGCATACTCTGATTTTCTTTTTCTTGACAAACTATGGCCAGAATTTATCGAAAGCGATATTGACAATTTTATTGATGTATATGCAAGAACTATTAGAAATTATGGGGACATAACACAATGAAAAAAACAGTTACTGGACTTTCGTTACTTGTTGTTTTACTAGGATTTATTTTCCTGACAAAAATTAGCCAGTTCTTTTTTGATGCCGCACTATTACTCTTGCTTGTATTGGCTGTTTGCGAGATGTGTAAACTAGCAAAGCAAAAGGGATATAATGTTACAGTAGTACCACTTATGATAATCACGGCAATAATATACCCAGCAATCTATTTTTTTGATTTAATAGGGTTTTTTGCAACAGGTGCTTTTGGATTCATTCTCATATTTTCTTTCTATATATTTGATCAGAAAATTAAATTCGAGGACTTCTTGTTCTCGCTTTTAATAGAGGTATATCCTGCATTATTAATTTCATTAGGATTTCTGATGATTCATGCAGATTTCGGCGAACATGAGGTAGGAATGATACCATTACTGCTTGCGGCAAGTGCTGCTATGTGTGCAGATACATTTGCATACTATTTTGGGAGTCTCATAAAAGGTCCAAAAATATTTCCTAGTATCAGTCCGAAAAAAACATATTCAGGGAGCATAGCAGGGTTGTTTGGTGGCGCCGCTGGTGCATTGCTAGTGTATTTACTGTTCGAGCATTTAAAACTACCATTAAATATGCCTTTTACGGTTTCAGAAACATTTAAGTATCCAATTCTTTTCTACAGTTTGATCGGAGTAGGAATTGCGGTTGTTTCAGCGATTGGGGATCTTGGTGCAAGCAGAATAAAACGTTCTTTGGAAATTAAAGACTACAGCAAAATTTTAGGCTCTCACGGTGGCGTCATGGATAGAATTGATAGTATTTTGTTTTCATTTGTCTTTATGGCAATAACACTATATTTTATACTATGACACCGAAAAAACGCATAGGAGTTTTAGGTTCAACTGGTTCAATTGGTAGACAGACACTTGCAGTAATTGAAAGTGCTAAGGAAATGTTCGAAGTAGTGTTTCTAACCGCTGGAAATAATGTCGATTTGTTGTCACAGCAAATAAGCAAGTTTTCTCCTAAAAGAGCAGCGGCACTTTGTAGTAATACAGTAAACGCACAAATACCTGTTTATGACGTACTAGCCCTATCAGATCCAGCGTTTTATGAGTCCGTTGATTTGGTTGTAAACGGAATAGGTGGTCTTGAAGGTTTAGTTCCAACTATTTCAGTACTTGAAAGTAGTGCACAGCTTGCAACTGCCAATAAAGAAAGTTTTGTTGCTGCTGGTAAAATAGTAAGGAAGTTTGCAAACAAAAATCAAAAAAAAATTCTACCAATAGATAGTGAGCATTCAGCAATTTTTCAGTGCATTGATGGATTTGGTACTGAGAAGTTAATACTTACAGCATCTGGAGGTGCTTTTCGTGATTTATCAATTAATGAGCTTAAAGCAGCGACGTATAAAGATGCTTTAAAACATCCAACCTGGCAAATGGGCACAAAGGTAACCATTGATTGTGCTACATTGATGAACAAGGGTTTTGAGATTATAGAGGCATTTTGGTTGTTTGAAATTGATCAAATTGAAGTTATAATGCATCGCGAAAGCGTTGTTCATGCTATGGTATTGTTAAAGGATGGCACGCTGAAGATGTGCTTATCAAGGCCAGACATGAGATTGCCAATACAGTATGCTTTGACATATCCCGAGCGCTTTGAATGTATAGAGTCACCCGATATTTCAATACTCAACAGTTTAACCTTTTCAATGCCTGACAGGAATAAATTTCCATGTCTTGCATTAGGCGAGCGAGTGTTAAAAAACACTGACCTAGGTTGTGTATTGGTGTCTTGTGATAAGGTAGCGACCGATTTGTTTGCGTTAGGAAAAATACAATTTACCGACATTCCTATTATAATAGAAAGAGCACTACTTGAGTTTAGTAATGTAAGTGCACAAAACGTAACTGACGTTTTAAGTATTGATAGAGAGGTAAGAGAATATACTTTATCAATAAGTAAAGAATTTCTACTAATTTAATTTGAGGTTTTTAGTATCATGCACTATTTGGAGGTGTACATTTGGAGAATTTATTAACAGCAACGCTAGGTGGTACATTTCAAACAATAGGTTATATTGTGCTTGCACTTTTGGCACTGCTATTTATGGTAGTAATACATGAATTTGGGCATTATTTAGCGGGGAAAATATTAGGGTTCAAAATAATGGAATTTGCAATTGGGTTTGGTCCAGCAATTTTTAAGCACAAAAGCAAAAAAACGGGGGAAGTGTTTTCGATTCGACCATTTCCTATAGGTGGGTTTTGCCAATTCGAAGACGAGGATGCATCATCTAATAGTCCAACCGCATTCAACAACCAAAAGCCTTGGAAAAGATTGATAGTGTTGTTTGCTGGTGCTTTCTTTAATTTCCTAGCCGCTTTAATTATAATAACCTTGTTTTTCACTTTCTATGGTCAAATGACACCAACAATTTTGTATATAGGTGCTGATTCACCAAACTACGGTATTGTTCTAGAAGGCGATGCATTGCTTAGCATGGATGGTCGACAATTAAACATTCTTATGGCTGAGGATGTTAATAATGCATTTGCGAGATTGGGGGATAGTGCTGAAATCACTGTGCTAAGAAACGGAAAGATTTTGAAGTTAACAGCAACAAAAGGGGAATGTATATCTTGGATAAGAGATGAAGATGGAAATATTGTTCAAGCCTTAAATGAAGATGGTAGCGTTAAAACATACTACGGTTTTGGTTTTAATTCTGCGGTAATGCCACAAAAGCTAGGGTTCTTTCGCGCATTTGGCAGAGCGTTTTCATTTTCATTTTTCATGGTTTATAAAATATTAGCTATAATGGGTCAGTTGTTTACAGGACAAATTGGACTTGAAAATGCTGGGGGGCCCATTGCAACAATATCAGTTATGACGAACGCTGCGGCATCAGGGCTTGCTACATTTTCATTCGTAGTGTGTTTAATATCAGCAAATCTAGCGGTAATGAATTTACTACCATTACCAGCATTGGATGGTTCCCGCATGGTGTTTTGTCTAATTGAGTGGATTTTTAAAAAGCCAATAAAAAAGAAAGTAGAAGGTCTGATACATGCGACAGGATTCATGCTTCTCATTGGATTTGTCATATTTGCTGACCTGTTTAGACTGATAACGGTTGGGATATGATAAACTCTAAGAAGAGATATGCTAGTATGAGACTGTGACGTACTCCCGCCGCCTAACGCCTACGCGTTTAAGGCGGTGTCTTCTTGGGAACTCCCACTTACGGCAGGATGTTTTACCAAGCTATTCCCCGTGCGTCCCACGGTTCGATGTAATGCGCTATGAGGTGAGTAATCGAAGCCCTTCGCGCCGAATGTTGTTTGCTTAGTCGATACTTTACAACAAGCACAAGGTGATACCACAGTGTCAATACAGGACGGTCGAACAAGGTGTGTGATTCATCTCACCGCCTATAGAGGCGGGAGACTTTTCACACATAAGGTTAAATTCACGTATATAGATACAGCTTGAGACCAATTTTATTATTAGCGAATTTAGTAACGAAGCACATATAGAATTTTCAACAAAGCTCAAATATTTTTATTACTCAAAATTTGGACAAGGCAAACTAAATACCGAAACAAAAATTATAAGAAATGTAAATATTGATTATTGTCTACTAAATAATAACAAATATCGATTATTTTAGAGTTTCAACAATTGATATTAAAACAATCCACTTATTATCCCTTTTTCATCTATTGTCATATTTATAGCGGCAGGATTAGCAGGTAAGCCAGGCATAAGCATAATATCTCCAGCGATAGCTACTATGAAACCAGCACCAGCACGTAGTTGGATGTCCCTTATAAAAAACTCAAAACCAGAAGGTCTGCCGAGAAGTTTAGGATCTTGCGAGAATGAGTACTGCGTTTTTGCTATGCATATAGGAAAGATAGCATACTCAGATTGATTGAGTCGTGCTAACTTTTCTAAGGAAATTTCAGAAAATACTACTTTTTTAGCACCATAAATTTTGGTTGCAACTTGCTCTATTTTCTCAGCTATTGTCATCTCTAGGTCATATGCAAATAGAAGAGGCTTTGATGAACTCGTGCTCGCAAGGGAAATTACTTCAGTGGCAAGGTTTAAGCAACCAAGACCGCCTAGGGCCCAGCATTCTGAGGTAAAGCATTTAATCCCTGCTAATGAGACGAAATCCTTAATTGTCTTTATTTGAGCATCCGTATCATCGGAAAATCTATTTATAGCTACGACAAGTTTGACACTAAAAATGTTTAATAGATTGTCGATGTGACCTTTAAGATTTTTAAGACCATTCTTTAATTCTTGCATACCATCACTTGTAGAACCTTTAACATAACCACCGTTGTATTTTAGCGCACGTGTAGTTGCAACAAGAACAACAGCGTCTGGCGAAAGTCCAGAAACTCTACATTTGATGTCTAGAAATTTTTCCGCACCTAGATCTGCACCAAATCCAGCTTCTGTTACAGTAAACTTTGAAAGACTCATTGAAAGACGAGTCGCCCTAATACTATTACAACCATGTGCTATGTTTGCAAATGGGCCGCCGTGGATTATAGCTGGAGTTCCTTCTAACGTCTGAACTAGATTTGGAAAGATTGCATTTTTGAGTAGAATAGTCATTGCGTTTTCAGCATTCAAGGCGGATGCCTTTATTAGCTTGCCATTAATATTTTGTCCTATTACAATGTTGCCTAATCGACGCTTTAGATCAGCAAGATCGTCAGACAGACAAAGAGCAGACATTATTTCAGAAGCGGCAGTTATATTAAAACCATCATCGCGAGGGGGGCCGTTTACCTTGCTACCTAGACCGCATCGGATTTCTCTTAGTGCTCGATCGTTGAGGTCAAGACATCTACGCCACTCTATTTGGTTTGTGTCCAATTCAAGTGCATTGCCATGCTTAATATGGTTGTCGATAAGGGATGATAAAAAATTATTAGCTGTGGTGATTGCATGAAAATCACCAGTGAAATGCAGATTAATATCTTCCATCGGTGCTACTTGCGCAAATCCACCACCTGTAGCACCGCCTTTTATTCCGAAAACAGGGCCCAAGGAGGGCTCTCTCAATGCTAGAGAGACACTTTCACCCAAACGTGCTATAGCATCGGCTAAGCCAATCGATATGGTAGTTTTGCCTTCGCCAAATGGTGTAGGATTTACAGCGGTAACTAGAATGAGTTTGCCTGTGGGATTTTTATTAGGCTCAAGAGTTATTTTTGCCTTGTATTTTCCATACGGCTCTAAAAAATCATTTGCTATGCCAAGCTTTGTGGCAACTGCACTTATTTCGCTTAGCTGAGTATTTCTTGCAATTTCAATGTCACCCATATCTAACTACTCCTTAAAACTCATAAAATATTACGAATGGAACTATTCGTGTGTCTGCGATAATGTAAAATTGTTACCTAGTACAATATGAAAATATCAATCGGACATTAGACACGTAAATATAATCTAAGAGTGTCATGTTTGATTAACTTAAGTGTTTTTATACATTTACAGTTAGTGCCTTTGAATTT
The DNA here is from genome assembly GCA_031288735.1 of Christensenellaceae bacterium. Lineage (GTDB taxonomy): Bacteria > Bacillota > Clostridia > Christensenellales > DTU072 > JAITQU01. Next base: position 2,928 of record JAITQU010000123.1, on the reverse strand, counting down.
ATGACGAATTTTAGAAGAAACATGACAAAACTGTGTATTTAACAAGCATTGACAAAATTGTCTTTATGGTGTTTCTTAAAAACGAGGGGCTCACACTCATGCTTTTAAACTATTTATTATTGCCTTGGTGGAGTTTCAACAAGATAAGTTGCCGACATGTCGGCCATGTGTAAAAGAACTGCTATAGGAAACTGTTCGAAAGCACGCGAGAGTGTAAGAGCGTTATATTTGGCACGATCGTCAAATCCACCCATATGCCAATTAATTGCCATGGCTTCATCTCTAGTTAACCTCAAATAGCCATTAATAATATATACAGATTTTTCGCCGTGTCCATATGGTAATGAGTCATCATAAACGTAATAATTGCTCTTTGTCCATCCGTATTGATCCTTGACATTTCGTTGCTCAATTTTATAAAGACCGATTTTGCATAAATCGTGTAATAATCCACAAATAGCAACTGTTTCGTGGGAATAGACATTCTCCCAGTTTTCACCATACGCTAATTCAACTAATTTTAAAAGCTGCTCATAGACATTAAGACTATGTTTACAAAGCCCACCTTCAACACAAAGATGAAATTTTGTACTTGCTGGTGCAACAAAAAAATCACTTGATTTCAAATACTCAAGCAAGCGGTCGCTCCCACTACGATCTATAAAAGTTTCATAGATTTCTATGAAATCTTCCTTGCAATCCATAAATTACCTCCTGATGTGCTTTGTGTTTGGATTAAGTTAAATTATACTAACAAAGATATGGTTTCGATTTTACCACGAACAAAGTGTAAAATTAAGCTAATATGATTTTAACCTTATGTGTGAAAAGTCTCCCGACTCTATAGGCGGAGAGATGAATCGCACACCTTGTTCGACCGTCCTGTATTGACACTTCGTAGAATTTGTGAAAGAATCAGTGCATATAAGGGGAGGCCTGATTTTCGAGTGGACTTGGATAGTAATAATCATTCGGCGCGAAGGGCTTCGATTACTCACCACATAGCGCATTACATCGAACCGTGGGACGCACGGTGATAGCTTGGTAAAACATCCTGCCGTAAGTGGGAGTCCCAAGAAGTCCCCGCCTCAAACGCCGTAGGCGTTAGTCATCGGGAGTACGTCACAAAGAATAAAACAAACACATTAAAAAAGGCAAGATAGCCAACATGAAGTAATGGTTAGTCACCGCATAGAAAGAGCACTTGCATGGAGAAAACAACAAAACAGTGCATATCAGCTTTTATTTTTGTGTCTGAATGATTTTATGTGCCGATGGTCTATCCGAGTATGGCAAGAAGAATTCCAGCCGCAACTGCTGATCCAATGACGCCAGCGACGTTTGGACCCATCGCATGCATTAAAAGGTAATTCTGAGGATTAGCACGCGCACCTTCAATTTGAGATATGCGTGCAGCCATTGGGACGGCAGAAACACCAGCAGATCCTATAAGGGGATTAATTTTGCCTTTAGTTATTACAGCCATAAGTTTGCCAAATAGAAGCCCGCCGATCGTACTAAACATGAAAGCAAGAAGTCCGATTAATATAACCTTAAGTGTTTCAGGCTTTAGAAATGTAACACCATCTGCTGTTGCGCCAACAGATATACCAAGGAATATAGTAACAATGTTTATCAGTGCATTTTGAGCTGTTGAGGATAATCGTTCAACAACGCCCGATTCTCTAAAGAGATTGCCAAGCATTAACATTCCGATAAGCGGTGCTACTGATGGTAAAAGAAGAACACAAATAACAGTCACAACAATTGGGAAACAGATTTTCTCAATCTTTGAAACCTTGCGAGGTGTGTCCATTTTAATTTTACGCTCTTTATCAGTTGTAAGAAGTCGCATCAATGGTGGTTGAATTAGTGGAATTAGAGCCATATATGAATAAGCTGCAATAGCAATTGCAGGTAATAATTCAGGCTTTAATTTATTAGTCAAGAATATAGCCGTTGGCCCATCAGCACCACCAATTATAGCAATTGATGCAGCAGAGTTTGGATCGAATCCTAGTAATATCGATAACACAAAAGCAACTGCTATGCCAAGCTGAGCACCAGCACCAAGGAGAAGCGAGGAAGGCCTTGCAAGTAATGGTCCAAAATCTGTCATTGCGCCTATACCTAGGAAAATTAAAGACGGATAAATACCTAATTTAACGCCTAAATATAATTGATAAATAAGTCCATCATGAGCTTCTTTATCAAATATACCAGTGAGTGGAAGATTTGCAAGCAACATACCAAAAGCAATTGGCAAAAGAAGAAGTGGTTCAAACTTTTTTGAAATAGCTAAAAAAACTAAGACAAAAGAAACTAGCAACATAACGGCGGATTGCCATTCGAGATTCGCAAACCCAGAGTCTTGCCATATTTTAGTAAATGTATCCGAAATTGACAATGTACACCTCCATTCTCTACAAAAGCATTAAAACAAAACTATTTATCTTTTTTTAAACTGGCTATGAATTTAGCAAAAGCGGCTTTTGTGCGCACTACACATTTATTACAAGTTTCCTTGATAACATCAGTTTTTGTAAAGACCAAAGAGAAAAGTTTAAAAAATCCACACAAAACAGCAAGAACAACTATTACAGTTGCAAAAAGAAAAATCGCAAGTACTATGCTTTCACTTGGTGATAGTTTTTCAATTACAGAGAGTAAACTAATCATTATTAGACTCCTATTGTCGCAATTAAGCATTCGATTTGCTTTTGCTATCAAAAACGCATTAATTATAACATTTAAATATTGCTATAATCAAGGATTTGACTCTTTGTAGATTGCAAATTAAATGTTTGGTTGTTACTGTTCACACCCCATATGAAAAAAGGCAATGTTTTAATAACATCGCCGAGTTGGATATGTTTGCATTCCAAAGTATAAAGATTAGCGATCAAAGATCTCAGCAATACTCGTGAA
>JAITQU010000240.1 GCA_031288735.1 Christensenellaceae bacterium | reverse complement strand
GAATTCGGCTATCAATAGTGGATGGACTCAAAATAAGTTTATAGTGTTGGTTCTGGCATAATTTTTTTGTAAGTTTTCGTGCAAAATGTTAATTTTTGTTTTTTTTAGGTTAAAAATATTAAAGATTTACAAAATACTGAGCAAGATTTTCCTGTTATTCGTGAAGATAACCTTCTTTATCTTGAATTCCCGTGAATTTTTCTCACTAGGATATTTGGCATGTATATTGCTTACTTATTTGCACCACTATATATTGTATGTTTTATGTGTCTGATTGCTGCAATGATTAAAAATTTGTTAGTAACAAAGAAGCGTCATTTACCTTTGCATTTACAAAAATTTATTGTCCTGCTGAATTAACATTTTTTTCGGGATTTCAATATTAAATACAGCATAAATTTTTCTAGTCGTAGGTGAAGGTATTGAAGGAAGATGGAAATTCTTTTTATCATATACAATTGTAACGTGTCTGCTCAATATCTCAAAAGCTGCAGAGCGGCTCATTTTAAATTGTTTCTTCTCAAGAATCCTTCTCATGTATACGTGTGCTATAGTTGAAAAAAATACAATCATAAAATGACCTCTTAAAGTAGCTTCGGAATGAACTCTTAAAGGAAGCAAATCTACATCATTTTTTGCAAAATCGAAAATTTGTTCAATGTCTTGTCGTTCATAATAAAAGTGTAATATTTTATCAGTTGGTAATTTAATGGATGAAAGAAGAATGAATATGCCTCTCCTCCGAAGCTTTTCTCGAATTTCTTCAATTTCCTTAAACTCTGATTTATTAAAATCAAAATTATTGAGGATATGAAACTCTCCTTTGTTGGCTTCGACTAAATCTTTACAGACATAGACATATAATTGCATATTAAGCATATCATTTACTTGTATGCACTTAATCTTCATAAACCGACTGTCCTTCTTGACATGGTATTTCAAATCATCAATATCATCAATTTCATTTGCCATAATTTTCTTATATATTTTTCTATTTGGGATGAACCGGGTGACAAATGACACTTTACGGTCGTACAGGAATTTAAGATCTTCTTCGTTAAAATATCCAGCGTCCATGAGAGCTGAAGCTATCTCAAAATCATATGCTTCCATTTCATGGAAAATATGTTGCAGAGTACTTTTGTCGACAATATTACCAGGAACATATTTAAAATAAAGTGGATAGCCACTAATTCTGTCGAGAACAACAATTAACCTAATTTCTCTATTTATCTTTCCACCATGATTACTAATCTGTGATAGAGCTGTTTGTATAGCATTTTGCAAGCCTGTACTGTCAAGAATGACACCTTTGACGGGCGACTCTTTTTTTATAAACTCTGAATAATTTTCAAAAAAAATTCTCCAGTATTTTTCTTTGCCAATTTCCTTTAATAATTCGCTTATTCGTGGCGAATCAAGATTTATATTAGGGTACAAAAATTTAGCATACGTCTCATCCCACCAGTTTTTAATGTGCATTGAAGCCCCACCTTGAGTTAACTTGTAAAGAACGAGCGCCATTACACAATCGCCAAGACCTTTAACACCTGCGAAAGGATCCATAATAATGTCTGCAATCGTAGATTGTCTTAAAAGTTGCGAGGCTACGTACACACCTCCAAAAGATAAGCAGTTGGCTGGCTCATAAATCTCAGCCAATTCCTTACCGATCAAAGGCTGAGCGGTAGTATTGGTGGGAATTCCGAAGTAGCCGATTTCACCTGTAGAAAGTGGTGTGATGGTATCTGGTGGTGTAAACTTATAGATGCCGTTTTTACGTGACTTGAATATCATTTCTTCCTTGTTAAGAACCTTTCCAAGCCATAATAAGGTTTCTGATTTGCAAGTACCATTAACCCATACTGATTTCTGGATGGAACCGTATTCCAGTCTATTTCCGTCTTTTTCTTTGACATAAAAACGTATAAAACTTGGCTCCTTGCCATTTTCTAGTATGGTTTCTTCCATCATTTCTCCTTATCCTAGTGTGAAAATAAAAATTTATCTCACTATGATTTAGATATTATGATATATTTTTCAAAATGTCAAGAAAAATTTAATAATATTGCCTTTAAATTCATACAATATATTGTTGAAAATTTATTATACACCTAAATATGGAATATATTAAAAAAAATTGTATGTTGTTTTTTCTAGTGAGAAAAACTACTGAGAAATCAAGTTTAGTTATTTCCTACCTTTCCTTCAAAAAGAGGAAAAAAAAATGGCATAACACGAATTATTCAGATAGCCATCGTTTTAGAAAAAAATTTACATTCAGGAAAAATTTACAAAAGATCCATATTTTTTATCCTGGAGTTTCAGCCAGCTTCGTTCCATGAGCTCCGATCACTGTTTTTTATGGCATCTAAAAATATAGGGTTTTCAGTCATTACTTTATCCTGATTCTGCTTAATTCCATCAATACTTACTTCAAAATCAACGCAAAAATTACCCTGAAGTTCATAGGTTTCTATGGTGCAAGAAAAGGAGAAAATCACTTCGCTTTCTTTTTTTAAAACTGCGCCTTTAGGTTCAATAACTCTAAATCCCTGCTTTGAATCGTCATTTATTAATACCATATAAGCATCATTTTCTGAGGGGTTGTATGTTGTTGTTGAATTATTATATATTTTAAGATTTTTACCGTTTTTCTGATAATACTTTATTGCGCTGTTTATCAATTCTTCCAGTGAGATTACTTTTGTATCTAAAAATTTATCTCCAGGATAAACTGGTGCGGCTATGATATATTTGGTGATTTCGTTTAACGGTATCGGTTTATTGTCTTGTGTATAGGCATTGTTTGTCAGAAAAAATAGGATAAATGATAAAGAACACAGGAAAGAGAAAAGATATTTTGTCATAAAATCACCTCATTTTTGGGTGTTGAATGGTAATTTTAGTCTTTAGATGACTAAATTATTGGTACTGATATTTTGGCCATGCTATTGAATATATATGCAAGTTTTTTTAAGTCCATTTTCAGGATAAAAAATAGAGGTAAATATTAATATTTTTCGTAGACGTAAAAGTAGTTATTTAGAAAAATTCTTAAATATCGCTACTTTAGAAAATTTTTTGATGATTGCCTGGTGCATTATGCAATAAAAAATACTGATTCCTGAAGCCTCATGAGGTACTATTTATTTT
>JAITQU010000228.1 GCA_031288735.1 Christensenellaceae bacterium | reverse complement strand
TAAAAAAAAAATCCCAAAAACCCGGTTTTATTGAAACGTACCCCCCCCCCCCCCCGCATGCACCAATATGAGATAGTATATCGATTAGCTTCGAAGAGGCTAATTAGTTTTTCGTTTATTTTTTTCCTTTTATTCATTTTTATAATTCTTCAATGCTTTTTAATGCTCGCACTACCTTCTATAGGGCAACAAGTTTCTGAAGCAGTTGTTTTAGTTGATGGTGACACTACACTTACATTTCCCGATAGCATAACGGCACCGACACCTAATGGATATATTGTTAGGTTAAGTGTTGTTTCTAATTATTTGAATAATGCAAGTAGATGGAGTATTGATTTAACATATCATAGACCAACAGGGAGTTCGGAAACTTTAATTACTAATAATAGTTTATATAGCGAAGCTGATTTTCGCGCACAACTTTCGGTAGTGGAAACGGAATTTCGAAATATACTTGTTAATGAAACTCGTAAAATTTATACTGATGATGGAAGGGTGCCAACAATTCACTTAAACGGGTCTTTTAATTCTATTGGTGGTACTGAACTAGATTTAGTATTTCGTGCAGGTGAATCATACTATTTAGGTGGTTCTTTTTATATTTGGTCTCCTACTGAAGGGGCTACAATAGGAGGTTTGAATTTTTTAAATTCTGGGCTGTGTATCGATAACGCTGTCGTTGATGGTGCCAATAGTTTACTTGGAGCTATGGCACCAACTGGAGTGCCAAAGGTTAACATTTACTCCAACTGTTCTTTTAATATGAATAATAAATCAAGCGCTATGTCAGCTACAGACGTTACTATCGCCGATGCGATGATTGATCTTTTAGGTGGGATTGATCTAACTATTGCAAATTCTATCGGCGGTGCTGGATTGACTACAACAGATCCACTCACGAGTAACCCTACTTTGCGTATCCCTAATTTAGTTAATGGAATCACTGAGCTTGGAGTGATTGAGTCGTATAGGAGCACAATTAATATTGGTTCTGCAAACGTACAGAATATTGATTGTGGTGAAGTAATCCTTGTTGCTGGCGTAGGTGATGTTAATTTGATTAGCGGAGCAGTACAAAAATATTCTACTGGGTCTACAATTGCAATGCAAGGCTCTGTAGCTGGCGTAAAAAACAATATTAGCATCACTACTAGTTCGATTACGAGTAGATTCGGTCAAGCACTTAGCTGGGGATCGGGTGTAGCAGGTGGCTATGTATATATAGGCACATCCGCCCAAATTCAAGCAAGTACGCTTGACACCAACTCTGCCACTATAGCTATTGATGGAAATGTAAATTTAGTTAGTGAAGGCGGTTTTATAGCGAACGCCGCAACAACTGGAAATGGGGGGAGAGGAGCTACATTTGCAAATTTTGGCACAGGAACTGCTAAACTATTAGGTGGTACTTTATTGTCGTATTCTGCTAACGATAGTGCTGTCCTAAATAATGGGACTGGCGTTATACATATAGGTCCAAATGTTACAATAAGTGCTTCCTCAGGTCACGCTATCAAAAACTTTGAACCAGCAGAATTTCATCTCGACACTAAGGCTTCTGTTTCAGGGTCGATCTATGATACTGACACCTCAAATAGTACATTCATTGTTCATGCAACAAGTACAACTAAGCATGGAGATTTGTTGTTATCTTCTTACAAAAAATATTATAATTCTACCAATTTAACGGTTCTTAATAGAAAATTTGTTCTCGATAGAGATGATTATGCTTTACATTTCAACACTTCAAATTTCGCTTTAAATGCGCTTATAAAAATAAATGTAAAAACCTTTACAAACACACAAACGGATGGTGAATATTTTACTTATGAACCTTATGTCGTGCCATATTCCCCAGCAGTTTACCCTAATTCTATCAATAGCTCTCGCGGTTTTAAAGGAGTTTTTGAAGCGATCAATCCGGCAAACACAGATGAAAGAGTGAAGGTAGCTACAGGTGATATAATTAAATACAATTTACCGCATAAGATTGATGCCGTTTTGGAAATCAGTAAACAGAATATCGCACTTAACGGGGACACTGGCGGAGCGACGAGTGTTTTAAGTGATTATGTGGGATATTATTCACCAGGTGAAGCATTAGTTCTCGCGGCAGAGCTTAGTAGAACAGACACAAATAATGTAATTTCCATGGTAGATTCAGAAGTTACCTTTCAGTGGAAATGGTATAAGGAAATAAATGGGGTGGAGAGCATTATAACTCCCAAAGAGCTAACTGGGCTAAAAAATCCAGAATCACATCAATCCCCATATTTCCCAATTGAAAATGTGTCAGACTCTGGCGGGTATCGTATAGAGGTCATAACTAGTCTAACAAGATATGGAGAGTATTTTGAAATTACAGACTCGTTTTTTGTGAGTATTGTAATAAATCCATCTCAAATTGGCGATAATAAAATTTCCTATAGTTACTCAGATAAAACAACAGATGGATGGACAAGTGGCGCTGATCTTTTAGAAGATCGATCGGCACTCATTACACCATATACGTTAGATTTTAATATAAGTTCTACTTTCAATGCGGTAGGCGGTTCACAGTACTCATACAGCCTAAAACCATCTGCTAGTGGTGAATATGGAATAAACCATCCAGCCGACTATAGTGTAGTACACGAAAACAACATGTATTCAGGCACTGCACTTGTTACGCTTACACTTAGCGAAAACTTTGTTATCTCTAATAGCTTAGAGCACACAAAGCAAATAACGTTTATAATAAAGCCTGATCCTATTATTAAAATTGATGTTGTGTATATAGACGATAAGGCTAAGACTAACTTTAAGAGAGAATATGATGCATTTAACAAACTAAGCTTAGAGGGAATTAGACTTGTTGTATATTACAAGGAGCATGCTCGTGAGGTAGATACCAAAGACTATAAAATATTATACGAGAGATACACTCAAGATGACAGAATTTCGGTCGACTATTTATCTGAGGATGGCTTCTTTGCTATAAATGATGGGTTTACCAATACAGTTAAATTTGTTTATCTTGATCAAGAGGTGGTTTTTCCGAACTATACAACAGATACCTTGTTGAAGGTTAATAAACTAGACACGGGTGTATACATGCATGTGCCAGATGATAGTGCCGTTACAAGTGAGGCATTAGGCAAATATGCATACAATCCAAACGCTATCCAGGGACACTGGGAGTTTGTCCCTGCTACTATTGTAACGAATGCAGTTCGCTATAAATGGTCATTCATCCCAGATGACGATATTAACTATGTAACGATACTTAACGAGGAAATTATTATTAATCCAATTGAAGCCGTAGCTTCGGGCATCACAATTGAATCAGCTGGGCTCTATAAATACAAAGCATTTGAATTATTCAGTATTGATAGCATTATAGTTTGGTTACATTATGCTGACGAAGGCATTGCTCCTGTTGATGTTACTAGTAATGCAAGAGTACTGTATTACCACGGCTCTGCGCTTTCTAGTTTAGCAGTAGAAAACGAATTTCATTCAATGTCGGACGCACTAATACAAAATGCGGAATCGGACAGATTTCTTGCTGGCGATAACTTTGTAGTAATAATGTACACTCCATGGGACAACACAATAATGGACTATGGTACATCATTCTTTGCGGCGTTCATGCTAACTGCACCTGTATCTAAGCTGACAGCTGATACAACCTTAAACATACCTTATCCGTTCTACACATCGACTAAGCTAGATTCATTGCTTGTTCAAGACGAGCTCGAGCTTTGGGACGTTAAATGGATATTTGATGCTCAAGAGGTAATCTATCCTTTGCCAGGGACACTCAATTATTCATATGAATTTATTCCTAAAGATCCAGCAAACTATGCTAATGTCACAGCTGAAGCATGGATAGCTGCTATTGAAGTGTTGGTTACTAATATTGAGGTTGTAAACTATGATCCGATATTATCATTTACTGCAGGAGATGTTCTCCCAGATGTGAGTGCTCTACTAGGAAGAGGTATTATTTTCAAACTGTACTATAACGATGGCACGGTTAAAGAAGCGGAAGAAACGGAGCTTTTATTCGAATATGCGCCAGTATATATCGATGGAAAGACTGAAAATGTTGATTTCATAGGAAAACATACCTATTTTGTAGTCACTACTGTCTCTAATGTAGTTGTCAGGTTAAATTTGCCAATTTCTGTAACTAAGCAAAACTATGCAGAACCATATATAATATACCCAGATGATCTTATCAATGATACTATTATATATAATGATGCTGATAACATGCCAAAGGTTGAGTGCGACTCGATTCAAGACACTACACCAAACTATGATGGTAAGGGACTAAACGTTAATTATTACATAGCTGACCCATATGGTAGTTTTGTATATGGCAGTGGAAACAACAGGAAGAGTTATCGTTTAATTAGTGTTTCCAATTTTATTGCTAAGGATGTTGGTAGTTATGAAATATTATTCTTTTTTGTAGGAGATGCTGATTATTTCAACATTCCTGCAGCAAGAATTGTATCGTTTGACATTGTTGAGTATGATCCATGGGGATCATCGTATGATCCTACTACTACACCACCTACTATAAGTTCAGCAACTCATGAAGATTCAGTAAATGGTGATGGGTATTGGAATCTAGCTCCATTGCCATCACTTTATGCACCACGCACTTTTGCAATTTCTGACCAGGATATCATTGATGCTGATGATAGCAAATACTTTTATTGGACATTAGATTCTCGTCCCGTAAGCAAATTTGGTTTATCTGACGATGCGGCTAGTCCTTCTACTGTAAGTTATACATGGCATTGGGTTAGATCAAATTACAAAACCCAATCTGGTACAATAGATATTTTAGTTTACAAAAACGTTATTAAAAGATTATATGCGGAGTTTGTCGGTGAAGAAAAGTCATATTATGCTGGGGATACAGTTATAAAGGATGACCTATTAGTGTATGGAATCTATGAGGATGGTGAAAAATATTTACTTAGTTCAAATAGTTATTCTATAATCTACAATGGTGGCTATGAAGATGGTGATCCTTTAACGGAATTAAATGGCAAAGGTTTATCTGGAGGCACAGCTCCTTTTGATCCAGAAGACATGCTACGATTTAAAGGCGATCATAAAATGTTTAGCATTGTAGCGGACGGAAGCCTTGTTGGTCTTAGCGTAGATTCATTTTCAATGTATGTCACGGTAGCAAAACTAAAGTTTGAAGACATAATTTTTAACGATATGAATGTACTAATAGATAATAGCATGGATTATGAGATAAGAGCCGTATATGATGCAAGACTTAATGCTACTTACTATTCGTATAGTGCTCCTTATGAGAATGCTCAACCCACTTCGAATTCATATCAATATGATGGCATTGATTCAAATGATCCGTTTAGGGGTTGGTATGATGTATATGAACCCATATCGGAAGGTGGTGTATATAAAATACTTGCCGTGTTTAATATAATTGATCCTAGTGATGCAAGAGATTATAATGATGTAAAACCGAAAGCAATTTACCTTTCAATCAAGCGTAATATGTCAAAAGTTGTGGAAATAGATACAAATTATATATCACACACCACTTATTATTATGGTGATCCCATACCAGACACCATACTGGATGCAGTAAACGAAAATGCCTCAGCATTCATTTATGCCAATGATGATGGGTCTGTTTTGGTCCCTGGCAAATTTTCACTAGAACTTAACTACTTTTCTATTGCTGGTGACTTAGTTACACATGTAGCAAACTATTCATGGATTTGGATACCACTTGACGATCCAATTCCAAACGATGCTAATGGCTATACTTATCTAAACGTATACATGCCTGTTATGGGAGAGGTTGAGCTTATTGTTGTAGGAATAAAAGACTTCGTCGTAGCTTTAACAAATAATAGTGCATCGGTAAAAGCTGGAAACAGCGTTATAGATAGTGTCGAATCTGCAAGCATTATATATAATGATGATACCGAAAGATTAATTTCCGACTGGGAAGCCAATGTGGAAATATTTGAAATTGGGATTACGCAAGTGATATTTACCTATAGCTTCCATCCAGATAGTCATATTTCCGATCTTAGTTTTGTTCAGAACTATTCTGTTAGTTTAAATGCTAATTTGGTAGATATTGCTACAAATCTAGAAAAGCAATATACAGGAGAGGATATAGATATAGAATCTGACTATCTTAATCTTAGTGCAGACTTTCTTGTAGAATATTCGGCTGATGGCATCTTGTTCTTCCCTTTGTTATCTGATGTTATAGACACGATTACGGTAGGCTATCAAAGAGAATTTAGTGTAAGAATCTCAAGAGAATATTATGAAACTAATCTTATAAACGTAAGGCTTAGCATCTATTCAGCGATCAAACTGGTATTTGATGGGGTTAATCAAAAAAGCGATTTTCTTTTCTTCAACAGACCTGATCCTGATTTTGACTTCGAGCCTGGTGTGGCTGAGCTTGAAAATTACGATTTTTCAGGTTGGTTTACAACGCCTACTGGGATAGCAGGTGGAATTCGATTTGCAGATGCCAATGGAACACTAAGTACTAGCTGGACTGACGTAGCTGAGCTTACACTTTACGCACGCTTTGTCGGTACGCTACTTACGATAGTATTTGATCCCAATGGCAAAGATATAGGATCGGAAGTCGTATCAGACAGACGTATTTCATACAATTCTGTATTTAATCTAATAGAATCGGGGTGGGATAATGCAGATAGCATCAGACACTCCTATATTAAAGGTTGGACTACTGTGCAAAACGGCACAGAGGTTGAATATTTACCTGGCGAGCCGTATCTTGTACTTAGTGCTATGGTATTTTATGCGATATGGGATGATGCAACATATGATGTAGTATTCAATTTATCTGGGGGTGCATTTACTGCCTCTTCTGAGCTGGATACTTATACTGGTATTGAATCGGGGAATTCCACACTAGGCCTTCCTATTGATGTTGCAAAAGCACAATATTCATTTGCTGGCTGGACATATGTCGACCTCAGAGGTGAGATGCACTCCATTTCTTACACTGGGCTTCAAAGTCAGCTAAATACTAATGGCAAGCTTAATTTCACATTCTATGATATTGGCTTTGCAAAGGGTGGTAACGTTAAGATAAATCTAAACGCTATTTGGGTTGAAAACACTTATACGATTACATTTATTGCAAACGGTGGCACTGGTAGCATGCCTCAACTTATTCATAAACCATCAAATATTAATTCAGTGTTTCCAAATAATGGATATAGTTATATTGGAAAGCACTTCATAGGCTGGTCTACAACAGCTGACGCTCAATCCAATATCTATGTTGGTGATGAATCACTGTTTACGGACATAGATAACTATGTGAATTTAACTCCAGGCGTTTATTTCTATTCGCTGTCGCTATATGCGGTTTGGGAAATAAACACATACCCTGTCATATTCTCATCTAATGCTCAAGACGCAACAGGGAACATGTATCCAATCACCCTTACCTATGGGACAGCAGAACATCTTCCATTAAACAGCTTTGTAAGAAATGATTGGGTGTTTACTGGGTGGTCTACTCGAAACACAGCATCTACTATGACATACGCCGATGGCGAAGAGGTTTTAAATCTAACTCTTATGGATGGTAAAGCGATTATCCTTTATGCAGTGTGGACAACACTTTCATACACGTTATCATTTAACGCAAACGGCGGTGATGGTAGCATGGAAAAGCATACATTTACAATTACTGATGGTGGTAAGCTTGAAAGTAATACATTTACACGGCCTGGCTATGCATTTGCTGGATGGTCAATTTCATCTCAACCGAGCCTCGAAATTATACCAGATGAAACACCACATAATGAGTTAACTGACATGTTTTCAACACAAACGCCCATGCTTTACGCACTTTGGAGTGCACTATCGTATAACTTTACTTTTTCAAATGGAAATAGCAACGCAAATGGAAACATGCAACCAATTACATTATTGTATTCGGATGTTTTAATAGATAGTACTTTCTATTTACTAGGCAACGCTTTCAATGGTTGGACGGCCAAGTATCAAGGTAATCAAAGTACTAGCATCTTTGAATCAGGCGAGACAGTTTCAAGTGTTGTTTCTTATTTCGGACTAGAATTTGATAGTAGCACACCTGAAATACAATTAATTGCTAACTGGGTAGCGGTTAAATATTTTGTAGCGTATAATTCAAATGGTGGCAATGGAAACATGACCGACCAAGAATTTACCTATGACATAAGCCAAAATTTAGATACTAATACGTTTACAAAAGCGGGATATAACTTCTTAAGCTGGAACACTCAATTTGATGGGAGTGGAGTTTCGTACAATGACGGAGCGACTGTTTCAAATCTAACCTCTGTAAGTCAAACTAGCGTTAAACTTTATGCTCAGTGGACTCCAGTTACATTTACTATAATATTCAAGCTAGATGGTGGTAATCTTGCCACAGACACTGAGATTACTGCAACATATGGCACTATCATTACCTTAGATAATCCAACAAAAACAGGGTATATATTCCAAAACTGGGTAACTGGTGATGATAGTAGTATGGATGCCGATCCATCATATTATTACAGTAGTGTGAATGTATCATATCTATCAGAAGTTCAAGATGCTGTTGTGTATCTATGGGCTAATTATATATCCCCTGATACCTATGGTGTTGCATACTATTCAAATGGTGGTGTAGGTCATATTAATTCAGTAACGGGGTCGATTAATGCAGAGATTACTTTAGCAGATGGAAGCGGTTTTTCCCGCACAGGCTATAATTTCCTTGGTTGGAGCACGGATGCTAGCGACAGTACGCCTGACTTCGAAACATACCCATTAAACGGTAAGTTTACGATTATAGCAGACCTTGTGTCACTTTATGCTATCTGGCAAAGGATCACTTATTACGCAACCATATATCAGGATGACTCAAAGCAAGCATATGTTAATAAATCAATGCAGTATGCTATGGCATATGATTTTACTGATGCTATACCTAATAGGACAGGTTATTCCTTTACAGGATTTGTAACGCAGGACGATGTCGCATTTGCAACATCTGGCACATACATGAGATCGACGGGTGTTGTCCTTATAGCTATGTGGCGTGCACATACTTTCACTGTTGTTTTCGATGCAAATACTGGCGTTGGATCGATCTCTCCACAAAATATAACATATGGATCAAATGCTGTATTAACACTAAACGATGGCCAAATTTACAAGACTGGCTATAGTTTCAATGGCTGGAACACGACTAGTATTGGTGATGGCATCAACCGTCCAAATGGTGGAAGTGCTAATGTTACTACTATTGATGGTGCGGTTGTAACGTTATATGCTAAGTGGCAAGCCATCCAATACAAAGTGGTGTTCAATGCTAATACTGGGACTGGCTCAATGGAGTCGCAGACATTAACATATGACACTTTATCTAACCTCAGCCCCAATCAATTTGAAAAAACAGGATATGAATTTAACAAGTGGAACACCTATGGAAATGGCAGAGGCATAAGTTATAACGATAATGAAAGCGTTAGTAACCTCAATCAAACGTCATCTGATTTTGTTTTATACGCAATATGGTCCGCTATTACATACAGTATTACCTTTGAATCTAATGGTGCTGATGGAACTATGGAACCGCAAAGCTTTGCTTATGACACAAGTAACACACTGAATTCCAACTTATTTACTATGACAGGTTATACCTTTGTAGCATGGATTAGTGATAGCAATGAAACCTTTGCTGATGAAAGTCAGATTTTAAACCTAACATCAATTTCAAATGATGCAATTACATTCGTTGCTTCTTGGCATGAGAATTCATATTACATAAGCTTTGATGCAAACGGTGGGACGACTGGAAGCATGTTAGATCAAGGTCCGATTCTCTATACAGAAGTAGTCAATATATCCTTGAATCAATTCGCAAAAACTGGGTATGGGTTTACTGGTTGGTCACTAGACGGAGCTACCCTTGAATACGAAAACGAAGCTAGTATTAATAGTGGTTTATCTTCCTTAGATGGTGATAGTGTAGTGTTCTATGCACTATGGACGGCAAATGACTACGTAGTTAATTATTATGCCAACACAGGAATTGGTTTGATAGTATCACAAAATGTTAAATACGACCAAAGCTTTAATTTACTAGCTCTAGGTGATGTTGCTTTCTCAAAAACGGGTTATGCTTTCTCTGATTGGAACAGCTTAGCCTTAGGTGATGGAGAAAAATTCACCGCCGCTGATGTAGTAAGTAATCTTGTAACAAGTGGGTCGTTTGACTTATATGCGCAATGGAGTGCAGTGGTGTACAAGATTCATTTTGTAGCCAATGGTGGTGGTCTCAGTGGTACTGTAACTCAGGATGCAACCTTTGATTCAACCATCACCCTTAAGAAAAACGAATTTGAACGTCCAACGTATTATTTTATCGGCTGGACGGAATTTGAAGACGGGACGGGCTTTGCTCTTACTGACGGTGCCACACTGACTGTGTCTACTGCTAGCGATATAACTCTTTATGCGAAGTGGGCTTTGATAACTTACCAAGTAGCGTATGATAAAAATGTTTCACCAGGTGCTATTGTAACTGGTGATGAGATGCCAAATTCGGAGCATACTTTCGGTATAGGAAAGCCTTTAAGCGTTGCAAGTTATCTTCGCGAAGGTTATAGTTTAATAGGATGGTCTGAAAATTCAGGCGATGACATTGACATTGATTATCCATTGCATTATTCTAAATCACAGTTATCAGATGAAAATGGAGCAATTGTTACATTGTATGCAGTCTGGAGGATCAATAATTACACTATTACATATATCGGAAATGGGGCTGTTACTACAATAGCTACAGTTTCTAATCAATATGGGGCAACAATAAGTACACCCATAATTGCTGGCACAACTGATAATATAGCTCTAAGACCAGGATTTGAATTTAGATTCTGGACAGAAACACCAAATGATGGTTTAGATCTAAATGCTACTGTTTACGTGTTTGGTGATAGTATGCCAGCGCATGATATGTTACTATATGCAGTATGGGAAAAAGCTGAGATACGCTATACAATAACACTTGATCCTAGTGGCGGAAATTATGCTGGCTCGTTAGCTGTTGTGTTATCTTACGATGAATACATTACCTTATCTGCAAATCCCACAAAAGGCGGCTATGATTTTGTAGGCTGGTTTAGAGAAAATGCTAGTGATCCTTATGTAATAGATAGAATGCCAGCAGAAAGCTTTTCTCTTACTGCAAAATGGACTGAACAGATTGTAACAATAGAGTTCGAGAGCTTTGGTGGGGGCAATTTCCCAAACATTGTTGGTAGATATAACTATAGCACATATGATGCTGACACAAACGTTCCTGAGCTTAATGGCTATACATTCTCTGGATGGTATTCAGATGAAAATTATTCAACCAAAATAGAAGGCACACAGACTGTTGATTACAAGGTTACTAAGCTTTTTGCAAAATGGGAAAGGGTCAAGATTATTATTGCATATGATTCCAATGGTGGAAACGAGATACCTGAGTCGCTAAGAGCGATTGAAGTAGAACCTGGTAGCACATTCCCTAACCCACCTGTAGTTAAGCGCAGTAATTATACATTCACTGGCTGGTATCTAAATCAGGAGCTTACAATTCCCTGCACATACGAAACCGTGCCTGACACAGTGTTGGTTCTATATGCAGGTTGGAGTGCGGTATCCACTGTTAAGCAAGGGGTACCTGGATGGGCAATAGCACTAATTGTAATAGTAACACTACTAATTATTGCAGCGGTTGTGTTAGCAATCCTTATGATCAAAAAGCGGGAGAATTTATGGAAAAGTCATTAAAACTTTCAATAATAGTTATAACTTGTTTCATTTTATCGCTCTGCATGATTTTAACTATGCAAGTTGGAAATAATTCAGTAGCGAATGCAGAAACCGACATAACTGTTCTAGGCACTGGTGTGGGTGCTGGTGCGCATGCTAATGGTAATGTTTACTATAGTTCTTATGAGTTTACCATTATCGGGGACTGGCAGGGTTGTTACTATAAGGTCTCGGATGAACCCGATTGGATTATAATACCAGAAAGTGTATTTTCACTTGAACGTAGTGTTAATGGCGAGGAAATATCCTTTGCAAAGTCACAAAATGGGCAGATATTACAATCCACCGTTTTTAAATACGACCACAAGTTATACATTGACACTGCCCCAGAAATTATATTAAATCCGATAGAGGATTATTTCAAAGCCGAGTATACAGTGGGCTTTGAATTAGGTATAGCTTATGTTGGTTTTAGTATAACTGTTACTACGACTCAAGGTATTTCTACAGTAATTCCAGCTGGTGTTAATCAGTTTACTGTAGGCACTGAAGGTAACTATATCATTACAGCACTAAGCGATACGGGTGCTTCAAAGACTATAACATATGAATCCCGCATTGATCTTGAAGCACCTAACTTTTTAGTATATGCCTTGCCTGGTGGGAATAATGGTGTTTGGGCATCAAAGGCTTCTTATGTAATAATCCCCACTACGATCCCTAAATCTGGTGTTTTATTCTGGTGGTCAACGGATAACGGCCTAACAAAAAATAACACAGGTGCGGATGAGTTGTCACAATATGTTGTCGAGATAACAGAGCCTAGACCTGGCAAAATAATATTTGGAGCTGTGAGCGGAGCTGGCGTTGAATATGTATTCACCCCTCAAGATGATGATCTAAGATTTATACTCTACGTTGACAATGTTGTCCCAACACTAAGTGTTAAACTCGAAGGCGATAACAGTAAGCCAACTATGGGAAAGATTGAAGTTACAATTACCACAAGTGGCAACACAAGTGGGACACGTGTCTTTTATGCAATCGAGAAAGAGGATTTTGTTGAATACAACAAAAGCCAGTTAACAATAACAAAACCAGGGATTTATCGATTTTATGCTATAAGCGGTGCTGATATCCGTTCTGTCGACGTCATAAAGGATATTACATATCTTGACATCACCCCACCTGTACTAAAGGTAATATCTGGCAATTCGAGTGGTAGTGGCATCTATAAAAGCGACATAAAGGTTTCGAGTACTGATTTGGCAAAAGTGAATATAACCTGCAATGGTGACGAAATCGAATCGAAATTTGATGATGCAAAAGTTATGGAATTCAAAAAATCTGGTTTTTACATGATTGAAGTCTTTGATGTAGCTGGCAATCGATCGGAATTGATTTTTGAAATTTCAAAGCCTAATATTGCTCTTATCATATCACTATCCTTACTTACTGCTTTTGGCGTTGGAGCTATTGTTTGGTTAGTGTTATCCAATATGAAAAAGGCCGCTTCAATTAGAAGATTGGTTAGTAGTTCTACTGTATCAGATGAAAATAACAAGTTTCTTATGTTTAAAAGAATTAGAAAAGGCGGTAAATAACAATGAGATTGCTAAAATTCAGGGTGACCGATTTCCGTTCTATTATTGACAGTGGCTGGATTGATAGTCAGGATGTTACTGTATTTGCTGGCGATAACGAATCAGGCAAAACAACACTGTTTTTTGCATTGATGAAGCTCATGCCAGCTGAAAGACTTGAAGTATTGAAGACTAGCAGGGCAGATATATATCGCATAGCTGAAATAAACCTAACAGCAGACGTTCCAATTGATCGCAGTGAACAATTATTACCAAGCATTGAAAACGTGATCTTTGTTCGTGCGGAATTTGAAATAAGCGCAAAGCTGAAAGAACAAATTTTTAAAATTAACTCTGAAATTGTGTTTCCTGACACCATAATAGTTGCAAGAACTTATAGTGGCAAATATGAAATAAATGTAGGAGTCGAACTATCTGAAGATCAGAAAACTAAGATAGATGGCTTGATTTTATCACAAATGCCGAAATTTCAATATTTTCACGAGGTGACAGAAGCGTCTAGTAATATTGATCTCATTACATTGATGGGAAAGCTTAGTGGGACGTTAAAGGATAATGTTTTAACATCAGACGAAAGACGATTCAGACGCCTTCTAAATTGTTTAGATATTTGGGAAAACAATCTTGAAAAATCTATAGCAGAGGCTTCTGAACGCTTGAACGTGGAAAGTAAAGAAATTGATTTTAGAAAAGTATTGCAAGCAGTTCCTCTATTTCATGACCGCATAAAAAGGGGCTTCGAAAGACTAAATGAGCAGTTTTTAGAATGCTGGGGGAAGGATGATACTTCTATTGGATTTGAAAGTTATAATCGAGGTATCACTATAAAAATTATTGACAAAAAAACAGGTAAACTTTATAACCTAGAGAATAGAAGCACTGGCTTTAGACGATTTTTCGCTCATTTCTTAACATTTTCCATAACTGGGCTTATGTCTAAAAATGATCACCATACCGTGCTTATGTTTGATGAAGCTGGTGCAGCTATGCATTCGATAACACAGCGCAAGCTCGCAGAATATTTTTTGAAGGCAGGTGCTTGCGCCCAGGTTCTGTATAACACACATTCATCATATATGATCCCAGTTAAATACATGAATAACGTTAAGGTTGTCTATAAGGATGAATCAGGGCACACCTGTATTTCTAGTGATTTAGTTATTAATAGTGAGCGTAGTAACGAGCTCTCAATCTTTCCTGTTCAATCATCTCTAGGTCTTTACATTGCAGAAAAATCTCTTGCAGGGTGTCTTCCTATTATAGTGTTAAATGAGGAGGATGAATCATATCTTTCACTAATCAAGAATATTCTAATTTCGAAAGGCAAGTTAAACACGATATACCAAACACTAGTATTTTCTACAGGAAAATTTGGCATAGATTCAATATGCGCAATGTTTAGTGATGGTGGTGATCTTCCAGCGGTACTCTTAGCATCTGACGGGGAAGGAATGGAAATAAAAAGGCGTCTAATAGACGGAAAATACAAAGACTCTCCAGAAAAAATCCGCAGTCTTTCGGATTATTTAAAGGGTGCAACATATATTGAGGACATGATGCCAATCAACTATGTCGAAGTATCTGCTAGACTCTATATATCTGAAATACTAGATACAGAAAGCGAAAAATTCTCATTCTCCACGAACACGAGTCTAATGGGGCAGATCCTTGATTATGCAAAGGCAAAAAACATCTCACTCCCAAAAAACTTTCGCTATGAGGTTGCAAAACGTACAAAAATCAATGTAATGTCCTTTTATAACGATGTTCACATTCCATACAGGTATGTAGATTGCTGGACAAAAATATGGCGTGATTTGATCAGTCTATCCGAATAAGTAAAGTAATACACTAATTATAAATACTCATCTCTATCGCTACTTTATTTTTCATACAAAAAAATAATTAAGTAAGGCAAATAGTAAGATAACATACAAGCAAAATTGAACAGAGCCCGATTACCTCTCATCTACACTATTTACACAAATTAACACACACTTTTAACGTATAAGAAAAGGTTTGGAAACCTATTACTACCGACAAGGGGTACGAAATAGATTAAAAAGCATGTAGATCTATATACGACAAAAAGTAAGTCTAAACTTGAAGCGAGATATGTGTAGGGGATAGGACGAAAATTAAGGTTTCGCAATCTAGGAAATCAAGGTTTTGTAAATCCTAAAAAATGAAACTCAAGAAAAGTATGAAAGCCCATGAAACTATCTAAAATTGTAGTTTTTGGGCTTTTTTTTGAGGTGAACTTTTAACGGTTAACACTATAGGTTGGAAACATTATATTTTACGTTACAAATTTTAAATATTTTCTAATTTTCTATAAAATTTTTATTAGTCCCTAAAAACAAAAGAAATTTATTTAGATACTGCTTTTACATTCTTCATATGTAAGAAAATGAGCAAGATAACACGTAAGACTTTGAATTATTTGATTTTATGAGTATAATTATAGGTGACTAATAAAAGGAGGGACATATGGGATACACACCGCCGTATACAATAACCGAGGAGATGCTTGCTTTTTTAATGGAAATTGCCGAAAACTTAGGAAAAATCAGAAGCGTCAATAATTTAGAAAGTTTGCCGCGACTTAGAAAGATAAGCCGAATAAAATCCGTTCATTCGTCGCTTGTTATCGAAAACTGCTGTCTTAGTCTCGACGAGGTCGTCGCGATTTTCGACGGCAAAAAAGTAATCGGGCCGCCCGATGAAATAAAGTCGGTAGAGAATGCTTTTATCGCATATAAGGAAGCTGAAACAACTAATCCGTTTGAGCTCTCGGATTTACTTAAGACTCACGGTTTAATGATGCAAGGCTTGGTTCTTGAGAGCGGAAAACTGCGGACAACGGGCGAGGGAGTATTTAGCGAGGACGGCAAACTCGTACACATGGCACCTCCAGCTAACATGCTACCGAGTTTAATGGATGATTTGTTCGCATGGCTTAAAACAAGCAAGACGCACGACATTATAAAATCTTGTATATTCCACTACGAATTTGAGTTTATACACCCTTTTCGTGACGGTAACGGCAGAATGGGCAGGCTTTGGCAAACGGTCATACTCGCAAACTGGAAGCAAATCTTTTGGTGGATACCTGTTGAGACGATTATCCTTAAACGCCAACAGGAATATTATGACGCAATAGCAGAGTCTACGAAAGCGGGCAACTCTAACGCATTTATTTTGTACTTGCTAGAGGCGATACTTGACGCAGTTAAAAATATAGTTGATGATGCGAAAAACCATACGGCGCACATCAGCATTTATATTAAAAAACTGCTTTCAGCTATGTCCGACGTGCCGATGACGGCAAACGAGATAATGGAAATACTCGGAATAAAGAGCAAAGAATCATTTAGAAAGAATTATGTAGTTCCTGCGATTGAAGCGGGGGTGGTTGCGCTCGAATTTCCAGAAAAACCGACAAGCAAGAACCAAAGGTATTATAAGAAATAATAAGTAGGAATATAGCAAAACAACACGCAAGAAAAAGAATGAATGGAGGTCGGTGCAATCTGCTCTTTTATTCCTAATCTGGAAGATTAAAAAGAGGAAATGTAGTAGGATCATATATACGAGACAGACCTCGCTAGAGACAGCGTGAATGTGTGACTACGATTAGAACCTCTGCTTTCTGAAAAAATGAAGAACATTGATGCTACTGAGAAAACTTGTATAAGAGAGGAGGCATTTTAGTGATATAATAAAGAGACAAACTCTCTTAGGTTGCATTACAGATGACAACACTGAAAAGAAGATTGACTCAAAACTATGAAGGATCTTTTTAACGATAATGTGCTGAAGGTATTTCGCTATAGAAGCTTTTCGGAATGAAATTTGACAATAGCTTAAGTTTGCCATTTGCTGATACCATTCTTCTTTTAGTAAGACACAAAAAATAGCAATAAAAGCAGTGATCAATTGGGAGTGTATATTAATTTGGGTAAACAGTGTGAGGTATAATAAAAATACAAATTAGGAGTTTAAAACTGTGTTTTGTAAACTTACATACTTGAAATATAGTGAGCTGTCTTTTAGTTGACACTGACATTGATCCAAAGTATATTTATAGTGATATTTTAGAAAAGTGTTGACTTACACCAGTAATAAATTTTTGGTTGATAACTTTTTGCTGGGCAAGAATGATCCAGTTCGTATTGTTATAAGACTAAAGATTTTGTTCACTAATGTGTCATATTCTTTAGCAAAAATTTCCGAAAATAGCGCATTGTAGCGATTCAAATATATTGTTGCTACACCTCGATAATGTCTAAGTCTCTCTTTAATAAACGAATGGAAGCTGTTTGCTCGATTAATTCGAGTTTTGTGTGCGACTATACACTTCTCATCAAGTGCTTCATACACTTTGTTTCCATCACAAAGTAATACCATGTCGTTTGCAACCTTGTTTCCGTAGACTTTAATTATTTCTTCCTTACTTGGGACAGCTCGATTAACAGCTATTGCTGTTGAATTGTTATCTATATCAACACTTGTACAAACGCATATATATTCATTACTTATGCCAGGCCTGGTGGCAATTGCACCATGCTTTCGTGCTTTTCTGTAGTAATTTGC
>JAITQU010000209.1 GCA_031288735.1 Christensenellaceae bacterium | reverse complement strand
GATGCCACGTTTTATACACAAAGGTTGCAATTCTTATGAGATATACGAGGGAAATTTATGTTCTTTGTCGGTCTGAAAATTTTCAATTTTCTGCGACAATTCATTTTACATTCTACATTATTTAACAGCAACACCCAAAACCAAATTCTCACATTGACTTGCGTGCAAATATAGTATATAATAAAGGCAACACGAAAAACGGAGCAAATAAATGACAAATATCGCAAAAAAAATAACAAAAAAGCTAATAACTGTTGCGATTGTAGTTACGATCGTTTTGTCTGTTCTTTCGAGTTGCACTCCACGCATAAGCAAGAGCTTGGAGGATCTGAATTTCGTCAGTGGAAAGACAGAAGACGAATATACAGAGACCTCGCCTAGTCAACAAGTGGAAGAGATTGAATCCTTAACAACAACAATAAATAATGAAAACAATACAGGTTTAACGGGAAATAACATAGTTCCATATTATCCAGAAAACGCCGAGGGAGATTTTGAGCTCTCGTTTGAAACTAACGGTGGGCAGACAAAACCAACACAAACCTTATCAGTTGTTACCTCTTCTCCTACAGCAACTCGTAGCGCATCTGGAGTTTTCAGGTATGTTTTAGATTCGTGGTATATAGACAGAGCGTTGACACAAAAGGTAATTTTTCCCTATTCATTAACTCAGAACGTCAGATTCTATGCTAAATGGGCAATTGCCGTTGAAACACCAGCAGATTTGAAAAACATTGATGGTCAAATGGATGGCGATTTTAGATTGCTAAACGATATTAATCTAACAGGAGTAGAATGGATTCCGCTAGGACTGCATCTTGCACCACCAGATGACAAAGGAAGAGAAAATACAGTTCTTATCCCAGCAGATGGTGGTCTAGTTCCGTTCACTGGTACATTTGTTGGATCACAGCGCGATGGTTACGGAAATGATATTGAGACAAGCAAACACAGATTAATAAACCTAAGCATTATGCCAGTTGCCGAAGAGCAACAATACCATTATATGCCTTACGGATTATTCTCAGTTGTAGGTTCTACAGATACGAAAGTAGGAACTGTAAAAAATATTGATATAGTATCAGCAAGAATATTTTTGGATGGTGGGTTTTCACGCTTTTATATCGGTGGAATTGCAGGCAAGGTTGACGGCGGTAATATTATAAACTGTAGCGCAAATGTGGCCATAAACAACCCAGAGCTAATATATGAGGAATCTGTTTGGGATGAATTTTTAGGACAAACCTTTGGATATGCCGCTCCTACAATACATACTTTCATCGGCGGTCTTGTTGGTGGACTGGTAAAAGGCAATATAACTAACTGCAGTTCAAGTGGTGTGATCACATCAGCATCTGTAAACGAAGGCATCTTTGTGGGTGGTCTTTCGGGGTTTAACTGGAAAGGGACAATAACAAATTCATATTCAACCGCAGCAGTGTATGGTAAATATGCTGGTGGTTTGCTAGGCTATAATAACTCGATTGTTGATGCTTGCTATGCAACAGGTGCTGTAAGCGCAAGCTTAGCTTATGCTGCATTGGCTGCAGGATTATCTGCATATAATGATTTGAGTGGAATAATTACAAGAAGTTATGCAACAGGTGCTGTAACAGCTAGAACAGCTGGTGGTCTTGTTGCTGTAAACATATTCAACTACAGTGAATCAAGTCCACCAAACATAGCGGGTGACGTTATCTTTGAGGCAATAAGAGACAATCCTGGCGTAGATGCATCTGAACTTGACGAAGATATACTAGCGGAGGAAAAGGCTGATATTGTTGGAGTCGGCACTGGTGGTATTATTAAAAACTGCTTTGCACGAGGCACCGTGACAGGCAATGAATATGCTGGTGGTCTTATAGGCAGAGCAGAAAGTATAATTCCTGTTAAAGGTGTTAATAGCATAAAGAGTAAGCCACTTGCGGCAAACTCATATTTTATAGCAAACAATTTTGCCTATGGTAATGTTACGATTCGTGCGACTGAGATAGCTTACAAAAATGCGGACGGGGTTTTGGTAATTTCTACTGGTGTATACCATGCGGTATTTGCAGGCGGACTTATTGGGCATGCATCGGAGATTCGCATTATGAGTTGTATTGCGTTTGGAAATGTTACTGGGGAGTCGAGACGACCAGTTGGTGTTGGATATCAGTATAATCCTGCATATGTAGGAAACGTGATAGGGCAATGCAGTCAGGTAGTCTTTGGGACGGATGCTACAGCAGTTGAGTATTATATAGGAATAGTAAGAAATATTTTTGGAACGGAAAAGCAAGTTCTTAGAAAAAACGCTGGGCAGGATGTTTCATACACATCGCTATCTCCAATAGTACCGTTTACTGGCAGTGGGAACAATAATCTAAGTAATATATCTTATCTGACAACTTCATATGATGCAAGCGTAGATCCAGGATTAGGATTTGATACAGCGATATGGAACTTCACTGATGTTGATTTTAGCATAGGCCGATATCCGTCACTTAGAGGATAGCAGGATGTACGAGGCTGATGTAAAAATCAACAAAAAAAAATGGGTTGACTGTAACTTGTACTACCTAAGAAAGTTCATAGGATTTAAAGAGATACTGCTGGTGGTGCTTCTCATAATTTCAGGACTTGTACTTGGCATAGGTGCTCAAAATTATTTTATACTCGTGATCTCGGGAATAACAATTTTAATTCTTTTTGTTGCATTAATAATTTATTATTCAACTACGCTTTCTGGTTTCAAAAACGAATTTCAAAGTCGTGAAGCGAGCAAATGGCTTTTTTCTTTTAGCGAAGTAGGTGTTACGATTTATTTGTTTGAAAAAGGAGTAGAGACACAATACTCTGAGAAACGTTTTTACGAGGAATTAGACAGAATAGCATTATTGAAAGATAAGGTGTATTTGTATTTTGGTGCTGCTCTTATGTATTATATTGACTATTCAGATTTTACTAAAGGTAATTTTGTTGAATTTTGTGAGTTTTTAAAAGAAAGAGTTGAGCCTAAGAAATTCAAAATGAAAGCAAAGTTTCGTAGATATAGAGAAATAAAATAGAAGGTAAAATAATATGAGTAAAAATATTATTAAAAGTTTAGAAAAAATTCGCGAAAGAATTAAGGACCTGAGAGTTTTTTCTGACTATACACTAGAAGAGTTCGCTAAAAAGCTTGGCATATCTACCGATGAATACCTTGAATATGAAAGTGGACAAAAAAGCATGTCGATTGGCATGCTTTACTCAATAGCAGGCGCACTCATGATAGATCCTGGAGTTCTGCTTACAGGAGAAGATCCTAAAGACAAGGATGTGGCAGTTATATACAATGGAAAAGGGAGAGAAATCACTCGCTACGATGGATATTCATTTAGCTCTCTAAATAATAGCTTTGTGGATGCTGCATTTGAACCCATGCTGGTTACAATCAAAGAAGGAGTGTTGCCAGAGCTGGTAAGACATGGTGGAGAAGAGTTCAATTATGTTATAGATGGGAAGCTGAGAGTAATTGTCAACGAAAAAGATTATTATCTCACAAAAGGTGACAGCATTTATTTTGATGCAACTTTCCCACACGCACAAGTGGCGATGACCACAGTTGCAAGGTTTTTGACAGTCATACAAAAACTATAATATTCTAATAGCGTTAAGTGTTTTGATCTTTAGACAAAGAAGCTACAAGCGCAAAATTGTTAGTATAGGAAGACACAAAAAACAGAAACAAAATTATACATTTCTTGGCGGCGATTTTATCATATCTAAGGCAACCTCCAAAAACTATTATGAAAGTGCCCAATTAAATAAAAGCAACAATTTTTTTGAAACGTGAGAGTCGATTTTTAACCATAATACTTAAATTCAATGATTTTCTCCTTTTAAATGCTTCTTTTTTGCTAGTTTATCCTCATTTTCGAGTGGTTATACCCCACATTTTAGCTTTTTGGCAGAGCTATCCTGCCAAAAGTATATATCGCCTCATATTATATGGTTCGGCTGTCAAAACCCGCTTTTTTGGTTATGACAGACGCCTCGATGCAAATCTAAAACTTGAGTTGCGTATAAAATTCACTAGCCGTAAAAATGATAGTAAAGCGATAT
>JAITQU010000179.1 GCA_031288735.1 Christensenellaceae bacterium | reverse complement strand
CTCTATCCCACCTGACCATCTATCTTGGAAACTGCGTATTTCGCCTGCATCTCCCCAGATTACTTCGTAATTGCGGTTTGAGAAAAACGGTGGGTCAAGATAGATTAAATCTACAGTTTTGCTATCTAATTTTCTTAGAATTTCGAGATTGTCTCCAAGAATGAGTTTGTTTACCATAATGAAATTGGCTCCTTTAATTTATTTTTCCCAATTCAAAAATGCTTCCTGTCCTTTAATTCCACCTTTATTAAAGGTGGTGCGCTTGCAAAAGTGCGGGGGTTTTAAAACCTAAATTTTTAAGTGTAAGTAAAAATTTTTATGTAAGCACTAAACCTTTGTCTTTTAAAACCCCCCTGCTAACGCAGACCCCCTTTAAAAAAGTGGGAATTAAAGGCAAGCTGTCCACCTCCTTTAAAAAAGTGGGAATAACTGCAGTACGAGTGTCCCGCTATGAGTCAGCTATTCCCTTTTTTTTAAAAAGACAGCTATGCCGCAATCCTTTGTCTTTAATTCACCTTTTTTTAAAGGGAATCGCTTGTAAAGTGCGGGTGTTTTAAAATGTCAGGATTTATTTTTAGGTAAGTGTCTAATGAGTATACTTTATATTTTAGGTTTTAAAACCCCCGGCCGTGCGTAGCCCGTCCACCCCCTTTAGAAAAGGTGGAATTTCTACCGCTTGCCACCCATTTTAAGAAAGTGGAAATTTCCGGAGCAAACTAGCCATGTGCTATCCTTAAAAAGTGGGAATTAAAGGCAACGACGTGGCTGCCACAAGGAAAAGTGTGAATTTTTGGCAAGCTGTCCACACCCATCTTGAAAAATGTAGAGTTAAAGGCAACGATGTGACTGACACATACTCACTATTTTGTTTTGTTGTTTGAAAATAGATTAGAAAAGTTGAGCTTCAAACCGATGTTGGCGATGTAATTTTCGTAATTTTTTCCACCGTAATAATTGCCGTTTGCATAGAATTTAGTGGATTCGCTTATATTAAATGACATTCCCATACCTATACCTGCTACTAAATTCGGTTCTTCAAAGCCGGTACTTTTGAATTCTATATCAGTGTCTCTTATATGTAAACCTAATGATGAGATATTTCCGTTTACTAAATACTTTAATTCAGACAGTCCATACCATGAAAATGCACTACCATTACCATATCGCAATTTTCCACCTATACGAATAGTATGTCTTTCGTATTTAACATCACTGCCTTCGAGAGCAAGCGGAACAGCTCCAAATTCTTCTAATTTTGTGTAATTTATACTCTGATATTGTGATCCAATATAAGGTTGGAAAATCATAGCACATATGCCAATTTTTTTCACTGAAAATTCTACATCGCTTGTTAACAATAATCCTGAAAAATTTGACACTGTCTTGTTATTTTCTAGCAAAGTTGTTCTGTAATTTATTACTCTTTGTGAGTTTATGCTGTTGTGTGTACCTTCCACTAATGTTTTTAATTCAAATTTATCTGTAACAGACATACCAAAATATACGCCACCGCCTAGAGCATTTATTGTAGCTTTGCTTAAACCCTGGCTTATGTCATTTTTTTTGTATTTAGTGAAAAATCCAAGTGTAAAATCTTTGCTGCGCCAACCATTAAGACCAAATACCGCTCCGTAGTTTGTTGCTCTATACGGAGATACAGAATTAGCATCTGATTTTAAATTTACTTGACCACCTGTTGTCTGCAACCAAACATTATTGCTTTGATGTTCATCAACTAAAATTTTATCGTAAATTTCTTTGTTTATGTTATCGTCAGTTGCTGCTCTTATTACATTTGCTAAAAAATATCCTGAAGTTTCTGTTAATAAATTTTGCACTGCACTGTCATTTTTTTGAGAATTAGCAATGTCAATAGATTCTTTTATTATTTCAGCAATTGGGTTATTGCTGCTAGAAAGTTCTCCTAAAATTGTTGCTACTTGCTTTTGATTGTATGTTTTTGCAAATTCTGTTAAATCATTCTTAACTAACAGTGAAACTTTCAAAATTAAGCTGTTTTCCACCCCGAATTCATCCCAAGGATATATCAAATCTAAACCGTAAACTCTTATGGATAGGTATTTATCATCAAACCTGAAATTATCAAAGCCTCCTGCATCATCAAAATAATCGGTTGCATTTATCAAAGTGTACGTGCTTTCAACATACTTACCCGCAGCTGGTTTAACAATTATTGTACCACCATTTATGTCTACTTCACTGGCAGTTATACTGTCATTGCACAATGGAGTTCCATCTGCTGACGAAAATATGTCCATTGACACTTCTCCAAAATTGTTTTCAAACTTTCCGCCCACTATTACGTGATCTGCTTGATTGTTGTCACAAAAATTCAAACTTCCATTGTTGATAATATTTTCTGACACTTCATAGCGGTTTTCATAAATAAAACTATTTGCAGCTCTTGCATTTGAAATTATCCCACCATTTATGATTGAATTTCTCTTCAAATCTAAGAAACCAGCTACAGAAATATTTAAATTTTCAATATTCAAGCTTGATCCATAATAATTTAATGTTCCAACATCAATATTTATGTCTCCGGCAATATTTGCTGCATTTCCTCTGTAATCTAAAATACCACCTTGAATTTCTAAATTTCCATTGAATTTTAAATTTCCATGAAGTTCTACTGTTCCTTGCCCAGATTTATTTATTTCTATGTCATCATCATTTGATGTTTCTATTCCACCATAAATAAATATGTCGCCGGCTTGTTTGTCTAAACTACCATTTGCCACTAAATTAAGATGCGTTTTGCCCTCTAAGAAAATATCATTGGCGATACCATTTGCCACATTATTTTCAAAAACGATATTTCCATTATAAGAAGCTGAAATTGTTGCTGTGCTGCCATGTGCTACATAAATTGCTCCACCTTTACTCAAAGATGTGTTGTTTTTGAAATTTCCACTTCCGCTTATATAGTTTTGTGAATTTTCGCCCGCATAGATAGCTCCTCCGTTTTTTGCCAAATTGTTATAAAAAGACATTATTCCATTTGAAATTTTTAGCAATGTATCTGAAAAAACTGCACCTCCATTTTCATTTATTGCAGAATTCGAACTCAACTTTATTGTTGAAGATTCAAAAGTTAATGATGATTTTTCAATGTAAAATGCTTGTTTGGTATTTTCTATATTTATCGTAGAATTTCTATTAAATTCCAAAATAGAAAACCCTAAAGCCTTAAACGCCACAGTATTTTCGTCACTTATGCTTATGTCTACTTTTGCGGCTGCACCTTTTATTGTTGCACCATTGCCTACTATTTGTCCACCTTTTATCAATCCACCATTTGTGATTTCTAACCAACTTCCATTTATTAAATTTATTCCTGAAAAATAAACTCCATCTCCTGTAACTGTTGTAGTTCCTGATGTTTGTAAGAATTCACCTACAAAAGCTGAATTGTCGCCAGTTATTAATAATTGTCCTGTTCCAGTTTTGTTTATTGATGAAATTTTGTCCTCGCTACGCATTGCATCTATGCCAAGCACTAATGCGTTGTCTGCGGTTATGTTCATTTTTGATGCATTTGACAGCACAAATTTTGTACTTGAGTTGCTTACAAATGCTCCAGTTGCAAGTTCTACCGCTGCATTTTTTATGTAATGCAATGCGTTAAATGCTTTTGAACTGACGATAAGTTCGCCACCGGTTTGTTTGTAAAAACCAGTAAATTTGCTGTTGTCGCCTTCAATAAACATTTGAGCGTCATTGTTTTTTATTATCGTTCCGTCTCCAAAAATCATGTCATCTGTAAATTTTAGTTCGCCAACTTCGCTGGTTATTATCATTGTGGAAGACCAAATTCCTAATTTTGAGCCTTCAATTATTTTTGCTTGATCGCCTGTAAACTCTAAAATGCTAGCATTTGTTATTGAACTAATTCCTGTAAAATATGTTCCGCTTACTAGTGTTTTTCCAGCACTTTGTTTGTAGGTTCCTGCAAAATCTG
>JAITQU010000169.1 GCA_031288735.1 Christensenellaceae bacterium | reverse complement strand
GACAAATTATAGAACAATTATTTGATATAGCAAAAACTTATGCTAATATGGATGTCATAAGAGCCCATAAAGATCCTACTATAAAAGGCATACTTTTGATATCATTTTTATCATCTGTTTTATATACTATTATTAATGAAAAATTAACAGACACAAAATTTTGTGGTCTTTCAGCTATTATTAAATTAAGATATTTACAAATTAAAATATATGAAAAGATGAATATTATTGAGGAAATGACGAAAGACCAGAAACAAATATTCAATTATTTAAAGCTTGAATTACCTTTTAGACTTGAAGACAATAATTTTTTTCATAAGGACTCCTATTTAACTTCCTTGCGTGATAAGAAAGCAAAGAAAGGACGTCCAAAGGGTAGCACGACCAGGAAAAAGGCTGACTTGGAGAGTTCCGTTGTTGCCCACACAAGCCGAGAAGCCTCCCAAGGCCTTACAACGCCAACTCCCGACAGCCCGGCATCCGCCATGACCACTGCGTCACCGCCTGAGAAAAGGAAAAGAGGGCGCCCCAAAGGCAGCAAGAATCGGTAAACGTGACATTAAGGCCGACATGAATGTTGCGGCTCCGCCTGGGAAAAGGAGAAGAGGCAGACCGAAAGGTAGCAAAAATCGACCGAAGGCTACTCTCCAGGACAGTGTCCCCTCCCCGACATCGTGAGAGAACAGGGGTGAGAGGCGCTAGGGCAAGCACCAAGGTCGGCATGTCAATGCGCCAAAATATTGTTGCTAAAAATTGTAACCGAAAAAAAATGGGAATTACGGGTCATTACACCATGTTTTCAGCTAAGAAAAAAGCATACATCTACATCACTGCCTTCTGAAGCTTATCCTTTAGCATAAGATCCATAAAGAAAAACCTGTTCTATGGGCATAATTTTACGAATTTCATCAACATAAGTTTTTACGATTGAGCTTACGAATTCAAGGCAACTAATCATGTCATCACGATATAAATTTAAAATTAAAAATAATAAAATAAAGCCAGTGAATCATGAGCCATTTAATTTTGAGGATTCATTCAAAGGTTTCGTTTCTGCTCTGGAAACAGATTTAAAACCATACTTTTTAAAAACCGGTGAGATTAGTTTCCCAATGTAGTCGTTATACTCATCTGCATTCATATGTTTGGTTTTCTCATACATAGCAATGCGGATAGCATTTAGCTCAAGCTCAATTGTGTTATTTTTCATAGTTGTCTAGAACCTCCGATGGCTTACAAATGGTGACAATGTGGTAACCTTCACGCAAATTAACTAGTTGTGTCTTAACTTTAGTTTTTAAAATATGTTGAAAATTAAAAGAAAGTAAACAATCAATTTTATTTATTGAGGCTGAAGCTATATGTAAAGCATCATTGAAATATTTCTGAGGAATAATTTTATTTTCTATATATAATTTAGCTAGATTGAAAGTCTCATTGTTGCGCTCTAAAATATTAATTTTATATTGATCAATAAGAGATAGCATATTGCTTTTTTTGGGTTATGAGCGTTCAAAAGTTCTGCGATAACATAGTCAGAAGTAAAACTAGAAAAATTTCCAGTCTTGATAGCTTCAAATAATTTCACTGTTTCAATATGACCAAGATGGTTTGAATCAAAATAAAAATTAAACATCGTGGTTTCGAGATATAAACTGAGCTTTTTCAAGAAAATTATCCTTAATAAAATAATACCAAGGAACAATGAAAAAAATACAAGGACTCAATATAAGCAAATTAAAGGCAATGCGAAATATTATAGTATATTAAAAAAAATAAAATAGTTTAAATATTAAAATATTAATCAAAATATTTATATCAAGTAAAACAGATTTACTCGTCTTGAATTTCCTTTTTAAGTTTGGATAAATCGCCCTGAAATAGTGGATCATTTTTCAAGAGACCAAAAATTGGTTTTAAGTCATCCCAACTATTTTTAGCTGTCACCGCTGGGGTAATAGTTAATTGGAGAGTTGCGTGCGGTTCCAATCGGTATGTCATTAGGCAATTCCAGGTCTAACTGTAAACGTCTGTTTTCTGGGATCTCAATGTTTTTGCTAATAGTAGTCATTTGATTGCCTCTGAATTGTTGGCTGTAAAATCCTAGAACTATCAAGTAGCAGACAAAGCAACTACGAAAACTGTTATATCAAGTGTAACACACTAGCCACGTAAGGCCAAACGCTGTTTAAAGCAACATAAGTATTGGTAATGTTCGCAAATAAAAATGTTATCAACAACGCGATTAGCCGTAATTCCCATTTTTTTTCGGTTACAAAAAATATTAAAATTTCAGGAAACCTTGGATTTACGCCATTTAACGTGGCAAACACATCGAATTTAATATTGAGCTGAAGAGGCCCTGTGCAACAGATGAGATGAGGTGCCATGGCACTAATATTTAAGTGTTTTAGAATAAAATAAAAAACATATCGTATAAATGTATGTGCCGATTTGGTTTTGGCTTTATTAAACTCCTGCCCTTTACTTTGTATCACATTATGTTTTCCATGTCAATGACTAAGCCCATCTATGACTCATGCACTGCGCCACGCACGACGACTCGCCTCGCATCCTGACCCCTCAGACAGCCCTGCCCCCGGCCAGCCAATTCCCTGCCAACCGAAGCTAAAATAAATTTGAGCGGTGCGGCAAAATACCCTTGACAGCAGGGGAGGATTCATGTAAATTCTGTAACCGATGAGTTCGATTACAAAAAGGCAGTTTCTGTCAGGGGGGCCAATGACATTATGGCCAGTCTTCTCGAGAAATTAGCTGACGCCGGCAAAAACCCGCCGCCTCTCCCCGGGCGCATCGCCTATGACAAGAAAGAGAACGGGGACGTGTGCGGGGCATACGTCAAG
>JAITQU010000151.1 GCA_031288735.1 Christensenellaceae bacterium | reverse complement strand
GCTACGTTTGTCTTAAAAATCCTGAAAACTTACAAACTCACAGAGAATCAAACTTGAGTCTCTGCGTTTTTAGAACTACAAAACTGCGAAAGTTTATCAAATGAAACTCACATTTCAGGATATTTATCGTTACGTTAAAAACACTGAAGAGGCAGAACTCGCTATTAAAAAATGACTTGTCTGGGCAGATAGATCACAGATCGAACCAGTAAAAAATTTTGCGAAAACTGTTAGAAAACACTGGTTTGGCATTTTGCGTTATTTCAAGTTGCGTTACATCTGGACTAATGTAAGGTATCACTAGTCGCATTCAAGAGATTAAGCGAAGGGCAAAAGGATTCAGGAATATCAGCAATTTTACTACATGATTTACCTTGAATCTGCGGCTCTCGATTTTACCATTACCCACACAAAATAGAAGAGGCATAAAATTTAAATAACGTAAATTTTTTTTCAAGAAGAAAGTAGAAAAATGCTTAAGTAATGTTTTTCCTAATTTGCTTAGTTAATTATAATGTTTAAGCTCTTTGATGTCAACAATACACTTATTTTTAGAGTTAATTTGTATGGTCTGAAAATTTCTAAGTTTCAAAACAATTTATTTTACATTCTACAATAAGCGAGAATAGTAGCGTCTATTGTTATCGAGATTGTATTTGTTTAATTTTTTTGCTATAATTTAATGAAGCAATTAGTTTTAAATTTGGCGTAGCAATCGGGGTGACTATGATAAATTTTAATAACGGTAAAACACTATTCTCAATTGAAGTATTCCCACCAAAAGACAGTGCCGCTATAGCTCCAATTTATGTTACAATGGGCAGATTTAAAGCATTAAATCCTGACTACATTAGTGTTACATACGGTGCTGGTGGCAGTGGTGTTTGCGATGCAGTTACTATTGCATCAGATATTCGAAATAAATTTGACATAGAAAGTGTGGCTCATCTAACGTGCGCTGGGTCACAAGTAAAAGATATTGACGTGGCGCTTACTAGATTAGAGCAAAACGGTGTCAAGAACATTTTAGCTTTGCGAGGGGATAGGCACAACCAATTTTCTGATTTCGAGTACGCCACAGATTTGATAAAGCACATCAACAAGCGCGGTGGATTTTCCGTATGTGCTACTTGCTATCCTGAAGGTCATTTTGAGAGTGGGAATAAGGAAAAAGATTTCGATATTTTAAAAATGAAAGCTGATTTAGGTGTTACGCATTTTATTAGTCAATTATTTTTTGATAATAGAGATTTTATAGACATGTTGGATGGAATGGCAAAACGGAATATAAAAGTTCCTACAGAAGCTGGAATTATGCCAGTTACATCGGCAAAAAGAATATTGAAAATGGTAAATCTAAGTAACGCAAAGCTCACCGAAAAACTAACAAGAATAATTTCTGGGTTCGAAGACGATAAAGCAGCGATCAGGTGTGCTGGCATTAATTACGCTGTAGACCAGATTACAGAATTAATTGCAATTGGTGTTAGTGGTATACATCTCTATGCAATGAACAGCCCAGATACAGCTGAATGCATTTACAATCGCATTAGTCCAATGATTTATGAAAAAACTCCTAACATACAAACACTTTGAATATAATTGAAGTAGAGATAAATGCCAGAGAAGCTACGAAAAGGCAATTGTGTAGTTGACATGCAATTACACTTTTTCCATATAATTAACTTACTCTGGCTTAGTCTACCATCTACATATTAAGACTATTGTTCATAACTGCTTTTCATTTCAAGGGTGAGAGTGTCGAATATTATTGCTTTATCACCATTCAATATTTGATCTATTGAATACGATGTTATCAGCTTATCACTTGCAGTGTAGAAATAATTACCAATACGGAATCCACGTGAAATGAAATACTGACTGTATAAATAATAATCATCTATTTGAGATGGAGTATGTGTTATTGTATCTAGCAGTTTTAATTGATCACTGCTATGCTCAAGATCAACATCAAATGAAAACAGAGCGAAATACTGTTTAGTTCTAGAGTTGTAGTTACCACTCCAATTCCAAGTTTCATAACTAAAGCCAAATAATCCTAGTTCTGCGTCATAGTAGAGTGCCTTTGATTGATTAAAAATAGCAGCATAAACATAAACATTATTATCTCCTATTATTACTGTATCTACATTGATAGGATTGTCATCTTGTACATTCTTATATAAAGACACCTTGAGAGCAGTAAGTGCTGCTCCAGCTTCATCTTGATTTTCACCTATACCAATAGTATATCCAGAATCTCCAATGTAGTGTAGATATTTACTCACGCCGTTCTCTTTTAAGTATCCCACAAGCTTAGGATTTCTAGGGTCGCTTAAATCAAATGCAAAATACGGATCTATGTTTTTAAATGTTACGATGACAGCTGATGTTTCATTGAATCGTGCTGAATATATCCTTTCACCACTTCCAAAGTTTTTAAATGTGCCAATTATCTTCAAATCACCATCTAGAACATAAAGATCGTTTCCTGAATCTGTTGAAGTTGCAACTCTCAAATTATTATTAAATTCGTCTAACGAAAATCTGTTTAATACAGTTCCATCCACTTCTTGTGATGCAACATGAGAGAGATCTTGCTGTGATAATTTGACGATTCTCGTCTTTGAGGGTGAATAGACATATAAAAATTTATTAAAGACATTGCGTCTATAAAGATAGAATGAATTAGTAGCAGCGAGATAGACATTTTCTGTAGAAATATATATTTCGCCTGATAGACCAAGGAACGCCTTAATTTGAGATGGTTTATCAGGAGCATCTAAATCAATTTCACCGATGATGAAATAAGAATAATAAGGGAGATCCTCATAATAATATAGGGAATCCTCTGGGAATTTTTCAACGCTTGAGCTGCGAGAAGAATCTTTAATGCTAGGAATTTGATTGTCCTTTTCTTCATCTGGAGAAAATCCATAATTTAGCATGTAAATAAGTTTATTATCTGACATTCTCAATCTTGATGTGGAATAAAAACCGCTAACAAGAACGCTACGACTTAAAATAGGATTCGATCTATCAGTTATATCATATATTCGAATATCCGTTGACCTGCAAGGAATAGCATATGCATAACTCATAAGTGGTTCTATATCGTAACTATTAAAGTTTACAGTTTCATCGTATATCCCACCGATGATGATAAGTTTATTCCCTGATATAAACATTTCCTTTGGAACATAATTAGCGATTTCTATTTCAGCAACAGCCTCTAAAAGCCCATTGTTGGCAGATATAATATAGCATCCATTCATTGATAATTTGTAAATATAATTGGAATCCCACTTAATAATATCACCTTCGTCGAAACCTTCTGTTTGAATGTTAGTCATTGAAGTAGAATTTTCTTTACTTTGACTAGGTGATTGAGCAAGATCGCTAGTAGGAGCTTCAATAGAAGCATAATTTTCGGATGGTGCACTCGCTCCTAATTGTAAATCCAACAATCTATTGTTCGCTGATAGTAATTCGCCGTATTTGGTTATAACTTCATAAATCTTGCTGTAATTGCCACTTTTTGGATCGATTGAGCCACTGTTAATTGGTGAATACGTTGCTGCAAGCACAGATAACGTGAGAACAAATACCAATACACCAACTAGAGATATCGCAAAGAATACTGCTTTCTTCTTTGCAGGACTCTTTGCCGCTGCACCATAATTGATCGAGTTAGCATATATCCTGTTTTTATTGGGCATCTCTTCTTCTAGTGCCATTTTAATTGTTTCTTTTTCTTTCATAATATTGCTCCTTTAAAATTTTGAATGAGTGCGGTAATTATCAATCAGACAGGTCTGCATATATTTTTCTAATCTCAGAAAGTGTAGTGTATAATCTATATTTAACAGAGGATTCACTCATAGACAGAAGTTCGCTTATTTCACGAAGTCCATGATCGTAATAAAAATACAGCGCAAATATTTTCTTAACAATAAGAGGTTTTTTGTCTAGAAATTTCAATATTTCAGCTACCATTTCTTTATTAACGAAGTTAATCTCAATATCATCTAACATAGGAACATCGGCGATTCGAGATTGGTTGTCTACTAATGATACTAGGTTATCTTTTATCCGACGAACTAATGAATAGTGTCTCTTTAGTTTAGTTTTTGCAATGTGCATAACAAATGCGTTTATATTTGTGATATAATCAATGCCCTTGTTTTTTAGAACGCAAAACAATTCATTGTAAGTGTTTTGTAAGATATCCTCTGCATCGGGAAGATCATTGCATTTAGCAATTATGTATGTTGCCGTCTTATGGTAAGTTGCTTCATATATTTTACAAAACAGATGGTTTAGAGATTCATTTCCTATAATATCCATATCATATCCCATTAGATAATTTAAAATATTTATATTTTACACTTGCATTTGTGTAGTGGTGTCACTAAAAACAGTTTTAATTGTAAAGCTTATAGAATTTTGATTTTTCATTGAGTATTAATACCAAAATTTGTTTTATCTATATATTATAATGAATGCAATATTTAACTACATTATAATAATACATAAAGCTCTACATAATGAAACACAAATACAATATAGAAATCATCCTTCATTATATTAGTGTATCGAATTTTGAATTTTGTCTAATATTTATATATTTTTTATAATAAAAATATACTAAATTGAATTGAATAAAAGATTATGTAAAGTGCTATCAATTAGGTCTAGAGTATGTCTTTTTACAATCATTATTAATAATGCTCTCTCTTTATGTCTTTTTTAATATCGGTATTTTGGAGAAATTTTGTGTTATTTAAAATCTATGTAGTTAGCAGAAACCATCCGCATATACTCGTGCTTTCAATCCATATGCATACACAAAATGACTTTTCAACTTTGCTTCTTTGCATGAAAATGCTGGTGAACATATCATATATTAGCTGGTGTCGACATTAACGTCCTTCAATTTCTATGAAAAGCTGAGATCATATCAATGGGTTGTGATGGAATTGCCTGCGACTAGGAATCCTATCAAAGTCGATCAATAAGTAATAAACGAGGCTGCGCAAAAACTCAATTTTTAAAAAAGCTTTTGGGATTATTTTTCAATTAAAAAAACAATTCTCTAAATTTCGAAAATTTACTGAGATATTGACTTCAGACGGACTCTCCTCCTCACCTATTTACACAGATTAATACACACACCACTCGATCGTAAGAAATCACTTAGGAATGCATATTTTTTGGTTTTTTAATTATAAAAATTCCGTTGAAAATATAAAATCACACGTTAAATTTTTGACTGATGAACTCCACTCGTGTTTTTGTTTTCTGCCCTTTTAAACGCTAAAGCGTTTGGCTCACCTTTTTTTTCAACAATTAAACTAATAGGTCTTTCTAAGTTTTTAATACTGTTTTGCTCCTAAGTATACTCCTTTATATGTGCTATTATAGCACAATGAGCGGTCATTACAAGTATTATGCAAAAATAAAGATCAGTATAAGATCGTAACTAAAGTATTTTTGATATAGTTAAACCTTATCCTATAAAAAAAACAGTGTCAATTTTTGGAATTCTCTACATGGATAGTTAAATTTTAGTATGTACAATCGAAAGTAGATATCGATGTGCTGAAAGGATTTTTTAGGTTATTGCTTTTTTCAAAGCTATAATAGTTAAACAGAGAGCCGTATTAGTAAACTAAGTTAAGATAGAGAGCACATGTCGCTTTAGAAGAGTATTATCTTTGTAGGAGACAATGATGTTTAGAGTGTAATTGCAGTGGTCGGTGCTTTATTTAAAAGTCTTGTTAAACTCAAAAAGACGATAAAACAAAAGATAGCCGCTACTACAGAAAACAAGACCACAAGTTTGCTACAGACACTAATGACCGAAGCTGAAGCGTTCAAAAACTTCACAGGTGCAGAAAAGAAAGCAATCGTGTTTGCGCCTTTCGATTATTCCGCAACTTCCCATTCTTGTTTTTTCGTTGACTGCTTTTATCCATTATGCTATAGATAAAAGCTCCCGCAAGCATCATAGCGGCAAAAATATCTCGGAATTTTGTATTCGCTCTTGCAAACGGCGGGTCTATGTCTCTTTTTACACCAACTACTTAACACAGATATACGACCAAAACTAGCTTCATCTTGAAAATAAATTCGAACTTTTCGACCGTGTGCTTTCTTTTCTTTCGGTTTTTTCTTTGCTAAAGCACTATCTTTTTTCGCTGTGGAGGGCTCTACTGGTGCGACATTTTCTGTTATTTTATGGTCTATCTCTTCTGGAATGTGGATAACTTTTTTCATCTTTTTCATCTTCGCCACTGTCCATCCTTTGCATGATATTTGGAAAAAGGTTAGCACTTTAGCGGGATAAGATACAGCAATAAGCGTTTCAAATGTAGAAAAAGCTCTTTTAAATAGCAGTTTAAGAAAAGCGTCTTGAATTTATAAACATTAACAATTAATTCAGCTGGGGTGTGAACTGTAACGGTATCTAAGAGGGGCAATCAATCCTCCACTAGAAACTGCAAATTGTTCACATTTGTGATATAATAGGCATTATTACACACTCCCGATAATACACTAGGATCAAATTATAATATGTTATGTGTAAGCGGGTTGAATACATATTTTAACTCTAACAGTGTTAGATAAAATTACTGTTTGTAAGTATTTAACCTTATGTGTGAAAAGTCTCCCGCCTCTATAGGCGGTGAGATGAAGGCACACCTTGTTTCGCTCCTGTATTGACACTTCGGAGAATTTGTGAAAGAATCAGTGCATATAAGGGAGGCCTGATTTTTGAGTGGACTTGGATAGTAAAATCATGCGGTTCAAGATGTGTTCACCTTGTGCTTGTTGTAAAGTATCGACGCAGGGTCATTCGATGCCGTAAGCCGCTCAAAGAAATCTTTGAGTATATATATCCAAGCTACAAAATCACCCTTAGCAGTGGAATCAACACGGCAGGTATTACCAAGGCGCTTAAATGTTTCATTTAGTTAGTTTATTTGGTAAGCAAGTTTTGGATGATTGAACAGCATTCTAACTTTGCTTGGTGGGACACTATTTAAAAATTGATTGGCCT
>JAITQU010000147.1 GCA_031288735.1 Christensenellaceae bacterium | reverse complement strand
AGGCCAATCAATTTTTAAATAGTGTCCCACCAAGCAAAGTTAGAATGCTGTTCAATCATCCAAAACTTGCTTACCAAATAAACTAACTAAATGAAACATTTAAGCGCCTTGGTAATACTAAAAGAGGAATGTATAAATTCCATGCAAAAAAGCGACCCATCTTATAGTGGACCGCCCCTCCGCATCTAATTGAAACTGTCTTCCGCAGATAACTTGTTAGTAATCGGAAAACCTATTTCTCAACTTTTTCATTTAACTCAATTTGTCTGCCATTGTAATAACCGCAACTCGAACATACAGTGTGGCTTTCGATTAACATGTGACATTGTGAGCACTTTACGAGATTTGGAACTGATAGTTTCCAGTTTGCAAATCGTGAATTACCGCGTTGTTTTGATACCTTTCGTTTAGGTACTGCCATGAAGCACCTCCTACCATATTTGTGTTTCCGACCTTGGCTAGTATATCAAAAAAAACAGATCCATGTCAAATAAATCAAGAGGTTTCTTCTTTTGAAATCTTTTTTATTATCTAAAATCGTTTTTTTGAGTTAGTTCTACTTTGCTTTTTAAACAAGTTCTAAAATGACTTCTTTTGCATCATCGCCCCTTCTGTTAGAAAGTTTAAGAATTCGCGTATAACCTCCACCCTGTCCTAATTCCTTAGCTCTTGCATCGTATTTGGGAGCATGAACACGAAATATTTTTTCAATAAGTGGACATTTAATATCTTTTGTTCGGGCCTTGTAAGCTGCTTTCTTCTCTTTATCACCTTGTAATTCAGGAATGTTTTGAAGATCAGCAAGCATCCTTCTGCGTGCAGCAAGTTTTCGAGGTCCATCGTTAACAAAATCAACCATTATTTTTTCATTTTTTAAATTTGTCTTAGCTTTTTGAACTTCGACAACATCATCATAGGTTCGAATTGCTAATGTTATCATTTTCTCAGCAACCTTGCGTACTTCTTTTGCGCGTTCAAGCGTTGTGGTTAGTTTTCCATACCACAAAAGTGCAGATGCTTGACTATAGACAAGTTGAACTCGTTGATCTGTTCTCTTACCTAATTTTCTATTTGATGCCATATTTTTATCTCCTACTCGTCTTTGCTACTAAAATAAAGACCCATTACATCAAGTTTCTTAATAACCTCGTCTAGTGATTTTCTTCCAAGATTTCGTACTTTAAGCATATCATCCTCGCTTCTTCGCACAAGATCTTCAACGGTTGAAATTCCAGCTCTCTTAAGGCAATTCAAGGGTCTAACAGAGAGTTCTAATTCCTCAATGCTCATAAACAATTTCGTTTTAACATCATCCTTTGAACGAGTTACAAGAGTATCAACCTCGGCCATATTATCAATAAGAGCAATAAACAATCCAAGGTGGTCTTGCATAACTTTTGCAGCTAATGATATAACCTCTCTTGGACTTGATGCTGCGTTTGTTTTAACAGAAATTGTCAGTTTGTCATAATCAATTGACTGTTCAACACGTGTGCTTTCAACGTTATAACTAACAGATACTACAGGTGAAAAGAGTGAGTCAATTGCAATATACCCAATACTTGCCTTCGGATTCTTATTATCCTTAGCACTTACGTAACCACGTCCTGTGCCAATTGTTAATTCCATGTTGAGAACTGCACCCTCATCTAATGTGCAAATATAAGCATCTGGGTTCATGATATCAATTTCAGAGGAAACATCAAAGTCACCAGCTGTGAGTACACCTGGTTTGTCCTTCATAACACTAATTATTTGTCCATCAAATAGCGAATAGTCATAGACCTTGATCGCCACATCCTTTAAATTAAGTATTATTTCTGAGACATCCTCTTTCACACCAGGAATAGTAGAAAATTCATGTTCAATGCCCTCGATCTTTAATCCAACAAAAGCAGCACCAGGGAGAGCTGTACATAAAATTC
The DNA here is from genome assembly GCA_031288735.1 of Christensenellaceae bacterium. Classification (GTDB taxonomy): domain Bacteria; phylum Bacillota; class Clostridia; order Christensenellales; family DTU072; genus JAITQU01. Next base: position 15,603 of record JAITQU010000147.1, on the reverse strand, counting down.
GACGTAAAGAGTTTCCAATAGTTATACCATAGCCTCTTTCTAATGGTTCAACAGTAAAAGTGGCTTCAGCATTGTTTGGATTTTCTTCAACGGTAATTTTTGGTTTTACTATTTCAATCATTTTACGACTCCTTATATTCAGCTATTTAGAATACAACTCTACTATCATATGCTCAGAAATACGTTGATCTATATCAGCTCTGACTGGCAATGAAATGATTTGTCCACTTAGTGTTAGTGGATCGAAAGCTAACCATTTAGGCAAATTACTCACTTTTGCTTCTTTTAATTCAACAAAGAACGGCTTTTCCTTCTTTGTATCTTTTACTGCAATAACATCACCTGCCTTAACAAGATAAGAAGGAATGTTTACAGTTGATCCATTTACTGTAATGTGTGAGTGATTTACTAGCTGTCGTGATTGTGATCTAGAGGTGCCAACACCCATTCTATAAATGACATTATCTAAGCGTCGCTCAATTAGAATAAGCATGTTCTCGCCAGTTACACCACGCATATTTTCAGCTATTTTATAGTAAATATGGAATTGCTTTTCTAAAAGCCCATATGTTCTCTTAACCTTTTGTTTCTCTCGAAGCTGTACACTGTATGGAGTTGCCTTTTTACGTGCTGCACCGTGTTGTCCAGGAACTACTGGACGCTTATCGAATGCACAGTCCTTTCCATAACATCTGTCACCCTTTAAAAATAATTTTGAGCCCTCACGTCTGCACAATTTGCAAACAGGGCCTGTATATTTTGCCATACTTTTACCTCCTGAAATTACAGACGTCTTCTCTTAGGTGGACGACAACCGTTATGTGGGATTGGGGATACATCTTGTATCTTTGTTATCTCAAGATCAGCAACCTGCAATGAACGTATTGCAGACTCTCTACCTTGTCCAGGTCCCTTAACATAAACTTCCACGCGACGCAATCCTTGTACCTTAGCACTTTTTGCAGCATCCTCAGACACAACCTGAGCTGCAAATGCCGATGATTTTCTAGACCCTTTAAATCCCATTTTCCCTGCTGATGACCAGCTGATAACATTCCCATTCATGTCAGTAATTGTTACGATGGTGTTATTAAAAGAAGCATGGATGTGCGCTTGACCTTTTTCAATATTCTTGAGATCTTTTCGTCTCTTTATATTAGATCTTCTGACTGTTGCCATTATCTAAGTAATCCTCCTACTTCTTCTTAGTGCGACCAACGGTACGTTTTTTACCTTTGCGTGTTCTTGCATTTTGCTTAGTACTTTGTCCACGAACTGGTAATCCCTTACGATGTCTCACACCACGATAACAACCAATTTCCATAAGTCGTTTGATGTTCAACATAACATCTCGTTTTAAATCGCCTTCTACACGAATATTTTCTTCTATGTAATCACGAATTTTGATTATCTGATCCTCTGTTAGGTCTTTTACTCTGGTATCTGGATCTATTGAACAAGCCGTTAAAAGCTTGTTAGACAATGTTCGTCCAATGCCATAAATATAAGTCAAACCTATTTCAACTCTTTTCTCACGCGGCAAATCTACACCGGATATTCGAGCCATTGAATTAACCTCCAATTTTTTCTTTGTTTAGCTATATATATTAACTCCAGAGATATCCTTTCTAAAGGGCAGCCACTTCTCTTGGATGATGACTAACTTAAAAAGTATAACATTTTCAATTGCTATTAGCAAATATTTTAGTGTTATTTGAGTGAGACACTTAAACATGCTATACTTCTATTTGACAAGGAATTTTATCCTTGTGTCTGCTTGTGTTTTGGATATTTACTACAAATAACCATAACCTTACCATGTCTTTTAATGATTTTGCATTTATCACATATGGGTTTTACAGATGGTCTTACTTTCATTTTTATTCTCCTTATATGTTTTTAAGCCTTATTTCGGTGTATTATTCTGCCTTTATTTAGGTCGTAAGGACTCATTTCAACTTTTACATTGTCCCCTTCACAGACCTTGATATAATGCACACGCATTTTGCCAGAAAGATAAGCTGTTATGATATGCCCATTAACTAGTTTAACCTTGAATTTTGTTGCTGGCAATACTTCTATTATTACACCCTCAGTTTCGATTATATCGTCTTTCGACATAGACAAATCTCCTATTTCTATACAGCACTATTATAGCTTCTTAACACACTCTTTATTTCAGCATCAAATATCTTTTTGCCGCTTTTTAATTTCTCTGCAAGCTTTGGTATATGTTCATTCTGTGTCTTAAGGTGCTTAATCTTTTTTAATTTTGGTTTATCTATTCGTCTCAAATCGCCATCAACTATTTTTACATATGTATCATTGACTATTTCAGCTACTATATAGAATCGACCGCTATCTCTTCCAGCTATCGAAAATACAACCTCTCCAACATCTACAGATTTTGTCTCCATGTGTATGCTATTCTCCTACTACAGAGTTATTATTTCAACACCGTCATCAGTAACAATGATTGTGTTTTCATAGTGTGCTGATGGACTTCCGTCTGCTGTTATGACAGTTCCGTTATCTGTGTATGATACTTCATAGGTGCCAGCATTTATCATAGGCTCAAGTGCCATTGTCATGCCTGATCTAATTCTTAATCCATAGCTTGGGAGACCGAAATTCGGTATAAACGGATCTTCGTGTACTGTTCTTCCAATACCGTGCCCGCCTAGAACTCTGACTACAGAGAATCCTGCGCTTTCTGCATATTGCTGTACAGTATGTGAATACTCACCCAATCTTACTCCAGATTTTAACTTTGCAATACCTTGGAAAAAACTTTCTTTGCATACCTGTGTAATTTTATGTTTTATATCAGATACAGCACCTAGTTCAATCGTCCTTGCTGCATCAGTGTGGAAACCGTTTAATTTAACTCCTGCATCTATTTTTACTAACATCCCTTCTTCTATTACTCGTTCACCAGGGACACCATGAACTACTTCGTCATCTATTGATATACACAGAGTCGCAGGAAAATTAAGATATCCTAGGAATGAAGGGGTTGCGTTTTGCTTTTTTATATAATCATACGCTAGTGTGTCTAGTTTTTTTGTGGTAACGCCGACCTTTGCATTTTCTTGTACTAATTCCAATACGTCTCTTAGAATTAGTCCTGCTTTACGCATTGAATTCAACTCGCTTTCTCGTTTGATATATACCATTTAGCATCAATCCTTTTCTATATCAGTGTATCTAAAATAGATTTAACCTTTAAAAATGTATCACTAATGGCATCTGAACTAACTATCGTTTTAAGCAAGCCTTTCTTTTCGTAGTAGCTGATAAGTGGCTGTGTTATTTTTTCATAAACCTCTAATCTCTTTTTAATTGGTTCTTCCTTGTCGTCATCGCGAATAAATAATTCCTTACCGCATTTAGCACAATTATTTGACGTGTATGTTGATACATGATATATTGCGCCACAGCTACAATTTCTTCTTCCAGTCAGTCTTTTGTAAATGACATCATATGACACATCAATGTTTATAACAGCATCTAATGATGTTGCTTTATCTAGTGCTTGAGCTTGAGGAATTGATCGAGGAAAGCCGTCTAACATAAAACCGTTTTTGCAGTCATCTTCCTTTAGCCTCATTGAAACTATTTCAATGGTAACCTCATCTGGCACGAGTAATCCCTTTTCCATATAGGATTTCACAAAAAGTCCAATTTCTGTACCTTTAGTAATATTCGATCGGAAAGCCTCACCTGTTGAAATATGGGGTATCCCGTATTCCTTAACTATTAAATCTGCCTGTGTGCCTTTGCCAGCGCCTGGCGCACCTAATAAAACAATCTTCATATTATTTAAGGAATCCTTTATTGTTTTTGACCAACAACTGCGACTCAAGTTGTTTTTGGAATTCGAGAGCTACTGAAACTACTATTAATAACCCTGTTGCAGAGAATCCGTTTTGTAGTCCGAGAGGCTGAAAACCTGGAACCTGCTGAAGTATTAATGTTGGAATTAATGCTATCACTGCTAAGAACAGTGCACCAAAGAGTGTTAACCGATTGTTGATTTTTCTCAGATGGTCACTTGTAGATTTTCCAGGTCTTATACCTGGAATGAACCCGCCATTTTGTTGCAACATTCTAGCAACATCATCGGGATTGAATTGTATCTGTGCATAAAAGTATGCAAAAAATATTATCAATATAAATGTAATTGGAGCATATAATTTACCATTAGTTCCTACCCATTCTGCCCAACCTAGTCCGAACGGACTTTCTGCAAGATTTGCAAATTGGACTATCATTTGTGGAAACATTATTATAGAGCTCGCAAAAATGATTGGCATAACACCACTTGCATTAACCTTAATAGGAATAAATGTAGATTGTCCACCATACATTTTATTCCCTTTGATCTGCTTTGCATACTGGACTGATATTTTTCGCTCTGCCATATCTACAAATACAATAAAGAAGAATAACGCTATAACGAGTATAAAGAACCCTAACATATACCATATGCCAGTCGTATCTTCATTTGCAATTTGGTTTGGTATAACTGTTGCAATAGCTGTAAAAATTGTATTACCTAATGAACTCACTATACCAATGAAAATTATGAGTGACGTTCCGTTTCCTACTCCAAACTCAGTAATTCGTTCACCTAACCACATTACCAAAGAAGAACCACCAGTTAAAATAATTACTATGAATATCATAGTAAACATCTTGCTAGTTTCAGAAGCACCAAAGACTGGTGAAATGTAATCCTTCCAAGCAAACATGACACCTATTGCTTGTATGATAGCAAGCAAAACAGCAACGTATCGTGTATACTGTGATAATTTTTTCCGTCCATCATCGCCCTCTTTAGAAAGCTTTTCAAGTTTCGGAATAATTAGTGTTAAAAGTTGCATTATAATGAATGCATTGATAAAGGGCACTATTCCTAGTGAAAAAAGTGTTCCGTTTTGAAATGCACTCCCTGTAATTGCTGAAAACATCATAAGGAAATCATTGTTTTGTGTTATGTTTAGAAAACCAGACGCATCTGCATCAACACCAGGAATAGGAATAAAGCAGCCAATACGATAAACTACAATGAGTATTAAGGTAAACAGCATCTTTTTTCGTATCTCAGGAGATTGAAAGGCGTTTCTTATTGTTTGCAGCATTAAATTACCTCTGCTTTGCCACCAGCTTGTTCTATTTTTTCAGCGGCAGATTTTGTGAATTTTTTTGCCATAACTGTCAACTTCTTGCTTAATTCTCCATCGCCTAGAATTTTAACTCCGTAAGGCTCAGCCTTGCCGATAATTCTACGTTCGAGTAAAAGAGCTTCTGTTACAACGGTATCATCATCAAACACATTCAGATCTTTAATGTTTACTATAGCATACTCTGCTCTAAAATGACTTTTAAAACCCCTTTTAGGTAGACGCCTTGCGATTGGCATTTGCCCGCCTTCAAAACCAGGTCGAACACCACCGCCACTTCTTGCCCATTGTCCTTTATGTCCTTTTCCGCTTGTCTTACCTAATCCAGAACCAATTCCTCTTCCGAGGCGTTTTGCTTTTGTATTAGCACCTAAAGCGGGTTCGATAGTATGTATGTTCATTATGCCATCTCCTCACTATTTTCTGCTATTAACTCGACCTTAACAAGGTGTTGAACCTTTTCAATCATACCTCGTATCGTAGGAGTATCAGAATGAATCTTATTAGAATTAATTTTTTTTAATCCAAGCGCTTCGACATTGGCCTTTTGGTTTTTGACGCACCCTATAGTGCTTCTTACTAATGTGACTTTAATTTTGCTCATACTGCCCTCCTAGTCAATTATTTCTTCGACAGTCTTGCCACGCACCTTTGCAACAGTTTCAGCTGTTCGAAGTGATTTCAAACCTGCGATAGTTGCCTTAACACTGTTTATCGGATTATTTGTTCCGATTGACTTCGTTCTTATATCAGCAATTCCACTTACTTCAAGCACTAATCTGACTGCACCACCAGCAATTACACCAGTTCCTTCAGGGGCTGGAAGCATTATTACTCTTCCGCGACCAAAGATACCTGTTGTTGAATGTGGGATTGTAGTTCCTACAGTAGCGACTGTGAAAATAGCTTTTGTAGCTGCTTTCGTTGCTTTTTCTATAGCGTCAGGAACCTCAGCTGCCTTTCCCATACCAGCGCCAACTCTACCTTTGCCGTCACCGACAACTACTAGTGCTGAAAATCGCATATTGCGTCCGCCTTGAACAACCTTTGTCACTCTATTTACAGAAACTGTCTTTTTGATGAGATCGTCTTTAGGTTCCTTTGCGAATCTTTCTCTGTCATTTCTTGCCATTGTTAATACTCCTAAAATTCAAGTCCGCCATTTCTGGCACCATCTGCAACAGCTTGCACTCTTCCCGTATAAAGATAACCGCTACGATCGAAAACAACCTTGTTAATTCCCTTTTCAATTGCTCTTTTTGCGATCATTTCACCTACAAATTTTGCATCATCTACCTTAGTAGTCTTTTCTTTAGTAGTCTCAGTTTTTTCAAGTGTACTAGCTGATACTAATGTATTACCAATAACATCATCGATTATTTGAGCATAGATATTATTGAGTGATCTATACACATTTAGTCTCGGAATAGCACCAGTACCTTTAATATTCTTTCTTATTCTTAAATGTCTTTTCTTGCGCAATTTGTTTTTATCAGGCTTGTTTATCATATCACTACTCTCCTATTTCTTACCAGCTTGTTTGCCAGCCTTACGCAGTATAGTTTCATTTTTGTATCTAATTCCATATCCATGGTAGGGTTCTGGCTTGCGAATGGATTTAATATCAGCCGCAAATTGTCCAACCTTAACCTTATCGATACCTTGAACTAATATTTCTGTAGGTGACACAAGTTTGAGTGTTATTCCAGCTGGTGGGACGACGTCTACTGTATGACTATAACCAACAGATAAAACTAACTTTCCTTGCTGTTCGACAGCCTTATAACCTACACCAGCAATTACAAGTGCTTTATCAAATCCTTTTTCAACGCCAACAGTCATGTTGTATATCAGAGCTCGATAAAGACCATGTTTAGCTTTTACCTCTTTTGTTTCAGAAGCTCGTAGTACTGATAATTCGCCATTGTCTTGGACTATATTAATTTTATTACATTCAATCGCCTGAGTCAAAATCCCTTTTGGGCCTGTTACTGTAACTATGCCATCTGCAAAAGCGACTGAAACGCCAGGATTGATTTTTATCGGCAATCTGCCTATTCTTGACATTTTATACCTCCCTACCAAATATAAGCGAGTACTTCTCCGCCAGCATGCAATTTTCTGGCTTTTTTATCAGTCATAACACCCCGTGATGTCGACACAATAGCAACTCCTAGTCCATCTAGAACCTTTGGGACGGCGTCACTTTTTGCATATACGCGCAGACCAGGCTTTGAAATTCGTCTTAGCCCTCTTATTACACTTTCTCTGCCATTTACATATTTTAGCTCAATGCGTATTGAATCCTGTACTTGTCCTTCTTCTTTTAAGACAACAGCAGATTTAATATAACCTTCATCAACTAAAATTTCAGCAATTGCAAGCTTAATTTTGGATAAAGGTACATCAACTGCTTTGTGCTTTGCTGTTAATCCATTTCTTATGCGAGTAAGCATATCTGCGATTGGATCAGTTAAATTCATTTGACACCTCCTACCAACTTGACTTGCGAATGCCTGGGAGTTCACCCTTATATGCAAGCTCTCTGAAACATATTCTACAAACACCATATTTTCTCAGTACAGCATGTGGACGTCCACAGATAGTGCAACGTGTATATTCGCGTGTTGAAAATTTTTGTTTCCGTTGTTGCTTATTTATCATTGCTTTCTTAGCCATTGTTAACCTCCTATCTTGCAAAAGGCATGCCGAGTAATGAAAGTAACTCTTTCGCCTCTGCATCAGTGTCAGCTGTTGTAACAAAACAAATGTCAAACCCTCTAACCTTTTCTATCTGATCATATGCAATTTCAGGGAAAATAAGTTGTTCCTTGACACCTATCGAATAGTTTCCTCTGCCATCAAATGACTTATTTGATACTCCCCTAAAATCGCGAACCCTAGGAAGTGCTATGGAAATAAGCTTATCGAAAAACTCCCACATTCTACTACTTCTAAGTGTTACTTTAACCCCAATTTCTTGATTCTTTCGAACCTTAAAATTGGCAACTGAGTGCTTTGCCTTTGTCACAATTGCCTTCTGTCCAGCAATTAATTCAAGCTCCTTTACAGCTAATTGGACACTCTTACCATTATCCTTAATATCTCCTAAACGCATGTTAAGAACAATTTTCTCTACCTTAGGTACCTGCATAACTGAAGTATAATTAAATGCTTTAGTCAATGATGGAACTACCTGTGCTAAATATTTCTCTTTTAGTCTATTTGGAGTTTTTTGTGCTACTTGAGCAGGAACAACCGCTTTTTCTTCTTTCTTAGCCATTGCACGCCTCCCTATTATTCTTTTTCTTCACTAGATGAAGTATCTACTGCTTTTGACTTTCTTCTTACGTTTGAAGAATGTGTTTCAGCCACAGTTTCAGTTTGTGCACTTTTTGCTTGAGCTTTCTTTGTAGCTTTCTTAGCAGCAGATTTGTTTGTTACTAGGACTGCACCACATTTCTTACACATACGGGTATTTTCGCCATTTATAATTGAGTGACCTACCCTTGTTGGCTTATTGCACTCGGAACATATTGGCATTAAGTTACTAACATCGATAGAACCTAGTTGTGTAATAAGTCCGCTTTTATCAGATGCCTTGCGAGCTTTCACAGCTTTTTTAATAACTGTATGCAACTCCTTGCCATCTATAAGTGCGCGCTTAGATGTTCGGTTAATAGCAACTATTTGCGCAGTCTTGCCTTTATCCTTTCCTGTTATTATCATTACATAATCGCCAGTTTTTACGCTTAATTTAATCATGCTCATCTCCTCTCTTAAAGAACCTCTGGTGCTAAAGAGATTATCTTCATATAATCTTTTTCTCTTAGTTCCCTAGCGATAGGTCCAAATATGCGTGACCCTCGTGGTTGCTTCTGGTTATCAATTATTACTGCAGCGTTATCATCAAACCTAATATGTGTTCCATCCTTACGCATAATACCCTTATGAGTACGTACGATAACGGCTTTGACAACATCTCCTTTTTTTACAGCACCACCTGTTTGAGCGGATTTTACTGCAGCAACTATTACATCACCTATATTTCCACTTCTAACAAATGACCCGCCAAGGACACGTATGCATTCTATTTCTTTGGCTCCGCTATTATCAGCTACTTTAAGCCGTGTTTGAGGTTGTATCATTGATTAGCCCTCCTACTTCGCTTTCTCTATAATGTTAACTAAACGCCAGTTTTTGTCTTTAGAAATAGGTCTAGTTTCCATTACTTCAATTTTATCACCAATACCACATTCATTATTTTCATCATGAACCTTGAATTTCTTAGTTTGACGAATATATTTTTTGTATAGTGGATGCTGGACTCGTCTTTCAACAGCAATAACTACTGTCTTGTCCATTTTGTCACTAATTACAACTCCAATTCTGGTTTTTCTAAGATTTCTTTCCATTTTCGGCTCTCCTGTTTCTCAGCTTTCTGAATCTTGATACTATGCCACCAGAACTTGTTTCGCTAACTGGTTCAACTGAAATCCCTAATTCTCTCTGTCTCAAAATTGTCTTCGCTTTAGCAATATCTTTTTTTGTTGTTGCTAGAACCATAGGATTTGGAAGCTGACTAGCTTCATGTTTAAATCTTAAGTTAAATAGTTCTACTTTCAATTCATCAATTTTGCTATTTAACTCTTTATTATTCATTTCAAAAAAGGTTTTAGTTTTCATTCTTTACCTCCAGAGCTACAGAAGCTTCCTTTTTCATAAACTTTGTTTTAATTGGAAGCTTATGAGCGGCAAGCCTAAGTGCCTCCCTTGCAATCTCTTCGGAAACTCCAGCCATTTCAAACAAAACTCTTTCTGGTTTTACTACAGCAACCCAATATTCAGGTGCGCCTTTTCCACTACCCATGCGAGTTTCGGCAGGCTTTTTGCTAACAGGCTTATGTGGGAAAATGTTAACCCATACCTGTCCACCACGCTTGATATATCTTGTCATAGCTACACGAGCAGCTTCTATCTGATTGCTCGTGATCCATGATGGTTCCATTGCAACTAATCCATACTCGCCATAAGCAATAATATTACCCTTGGTTGCCTTGCCAGTCATGCGGCCACGATGCTGTTTTCTTCTTTTTACTCTCTTTGGCATCAACATAATTAGTCTTTACCTCCCTCATGAACCTTACCAAAAATTTCACCCTTGTAGATCCAAACCTTAACACCAATTATTCCATAGGTTGTTTTTGCTTCAGCAAAACCATAATCAATTTCAGCTCGTAAAGTTTGAAGAGGAATAGATCCCTCATGATAGTTCTCACTTCTTGCAATTTCAGCACCGTCTAACCGACCAGAGACCATAGTTTTGATGCCCTTAGCACCAGCTCTCATAGTCTTGCCCATTGCAAACTTCATTGCCCGTCTGAAAGGTGTTCGTTTTTCTAGGGAGGCCGCAATTGCTTCTGCAACTAGCTGGCTATCAAGATCAGAATTTTTAATTTCATGTACATTTACATTGAAAACCTTATTGACTCCTAATATCCTAGCTATTTCGCGGTTGATCGAATCAATACCTCGCTTTTGCTTTTTCTCATCGGAACCTTGATTTTCGTCAGTCTTAGAATCATCTCTGCGACTTTTCATTTTTCCTATAGCAACACCTGGTCTACCACAAAAGACATCAATTTTTACTGTATCGGCTGCACGCTCAATACGAATTTTAGAAATCGCTGCATCGTAGTAATTCTTTTTCAAATACTCTCTTATCTTATAGTCCTCGAGAATAAATTTAGCTGTGTCACGCTTACTAGCATACCATTTGGAATCCCATGTTTCATTAATGCCTACTCTTAGCCCATGCGGGTTAACCTTTTGACCCATTTTGATATCCTCCTAATTTAGTCTCTCGAATTGAGTATCACTGTTATATGACTGGTGCGTTTGAGAATTCTGACGCCTCTGCCTTTTGCTCTAGGCATCATGCGTCTTAGTGTAGCTCCCTGATCTGCATAGCATTCATCGATATATAATGTCTCTATATCAAGTCCTAGATTGTTTTCAGCATTTGCCATAGCTGAACCTACAACCTTACTAATTGGTTCACATGAAGACTTGTTCAATGCTTTAAGGATAGCAGTAGCTTCTCCACATTGTTTTCCACGAATTACATCTAAAACAGCTCTAACCTTATATGGAGAAATGCGAATATTCTTAGCAATAGCTCTAGGTCGATTATCCTTATCAAGCTGTCTTTGCTTGGTTTTTTCTCTGCTTCGTTTAGCCATAATCTAGCCTCCTACTTTTTGCCAGTAGTCTTAGCTGCAGATTTTGAACCTGCATGACCACGGAAGGTTCTTGTCGGTGCAAACTCACCTAATTTAAGACCAACCATATCTTCAGTAATGTATACTGGAATATGTTTTTTCCCATCATGAACAGCAAATGTATGTCCTACAAAATCTGGAAATATCGTAGATGCGCGTGACCAGGTTTTCACAGGTCTTTTTTCACCAGATTTGTTCATTGCAATTACTTTTTTCATAAGACTGTCGGCAACAAAGGGTCCCTTCTTTACGGATCTGCTCATTGTGAATCCTCCTAATTTACGCGTTTAATAATAAACTTACTGGTTGGGTTTTTCTTGTTACGTGTCTTGTAACCTAGCGCTGGTTTACCCCATGGAGTAACTGGTGATGCCATTCCGATTGGTGACTTACCTTCACCACCACCATGTGGGTGGTCGCATGGATTCATTACAACACCTCTAACTGTCGGTTTAACTCCCATATGACGTGTTTTTCCAGCCTTACCTACACTGACTAGTTCGTATTCAAGATTGCCTACCTGTCCAATTGTAGCTTTACAAAGTATTGGAACATATCTCATTTCACCTGATGGTAATCTGAGTGTTGCTTTATTACCTTCCTTAGCCATTAGCTGCGCTGAGCAACCTGCCGCACGAGCTATCTGCCCACCCTTTCTTGGAAGCATCTCAATATTGTGTATCATAGTTCCTTCTGGGATATCCTGTAGTCTAAGTGCATTTCCTGCCTTTATATCAGCACCTTGTCCACTTAAAACGGTGTCACCTACAGATAAACCTATTGGAGCTAAAATATATCTTTTTTCACCATCAGCATAATGTAGTAATGCAATGTTAGCACTGCGGTTTGGATCATACTGAATAGAGTTTACCTTAGCAGGAATTCCATCCTTGTTTCTCTTGTAGTCAATTATTCTGTACTTGTTTCGATTGCCACCACCAATGTGTCTAACAGTTATCTTTCCAGAATTGTTACGTCCACCTGAATGATTCTTGCTTATTAATAGCGATCTTTCTGGCTTCTGTGACGTTATCTCTTTGTAATCTAAAACACTCATGTTGCGACGCGCAGGTGAGGTTGGTTTGTATCGTTTTATTGCCATAAGTCTAGTCTCCTTTAATTAAGACAAGCTATCGAAAAATTCAATAGATTTGCTATTTGCAGTGAGTGTAACGTATGCTTTTTTATATGAAGATGTTCGTCCCTCATGCTTACCCATTCGTTTAAGCTTACCTCTAACACGCATAGTGTTGACATTTGCAACATCAACGCCGAATATGTTCTCGATTGCAATCTTTATTTGTGGCTTTGAAGCTGTTTTTATTACTTTAAAAACGTATCTCTTTGATTGTATTCCTGCATAGCATTTTTCAGATAATATTGGAGCTATAATAATATCATAATGTTTCATTATTCATTTACCTCCGAATCGCAGTCCTTAAGTTTGCAACTTGCAGAAATTAACTCAACTGCTTGCTTTGTAAAAATGCATGTGTGTGCGCTAACAATATCATAAATATTCATCAATGCGATATCAGAAACAACAAGCTTTTGAATATTTCTAGAAGCTCTCAAAAGATTTGCTTTTTCCCCAGACACTATAATCAATGCTCTCTTTTCTATGTTTAACTTTTTAAGTGCGATTGCAACAAGCTTTGTTTTTGGTGCATCGATATTAAAATTCTCAACAACAATTACACTACCGTCCGCTAATTTTCGACTCAAAGCACTTTTTAATGCAGCAGCTTTCATCTTTTGATTGATTTTCTTCGAAAAATCTCTAGGCTTTGGTGCAAATACAACTCCACCATGTATCCATTGTGGTGCTCTTATACTGCCTTGTCTTGCACGTCCAGTACCCTTTTGTCGCCATGGCTTGATACCACCGCCACGCACCTCGGTGCGAGTTAGTGTGCACTTAGTGCCCTGTCTTTTGTTGGCAAGCTGAGCGACAACTACTTGATGAATAAGTGGCTCATTATAGTCAGCACCAAAATATTCTTCGCAAAGTTCAGTCTGCCCTACAACTTCGCCTTCTAGATTTAATACGTTTACAGATATCATAAACTATTACTCCTTCTTACTTTTTACCTGTAGGTGCAACGGACTTAGGATCTTTAAACCATCTTGATCCCTTCCGCACTCGTTTTATTGTTTGCTTGATAACAACAAGGGAACCATCAGCACCTGGAATTCCACCAGCTACAAACAATAAATTGCGTGGTGCATCTACTCTAACTATCTCAAGATTTTGAATAGTTACTTGCTCATTACCATATTGTCCTGGCATTTTTTTGTTTTTAAATACTCGACTTGGTGTGCTGTTTGCGCTCAAAGAACCAACACCTCGATGGTAACCAGACCCATGCGCTTTAGGACCGCAGTGTGTATTCCAACGTTGAATAGTTCCTGTAAAACCCCTTCCACGTGTATTCCCAGTTACGTCTACGTGATCGCCTTTAACAAAAACATCACATTTAATAGATTTACCAACCTCATAATTCGAATAGTCATCAAAACGAAATTCTCTCATATGTCTAGCATATTTTGGACCACTAGTCTTTTGAGCACCTTCTACTGATAGTGCCTGTCTAAATTGTCCAGCATTGGGCTTATTGACGTTCTGATCCTTAATTTCACCAAAAGCTACCTTAACAGCATCGTAACCATCCTTATCTACAGTTTTGCGTTGTAAAATCAAACATGGTCCCGCGTTAACTACTGTAACAGGGATAACTGTACCATCCGATGCAAAAATCTGACTCATTCCAATTTTTTGACCTAATATTGCTTTGTTCATAATAATGCTTAGTACCCTCCCTTATAGTTTAATTTGAATATCGACACCTGCCGGGAGATCGAGTTTCATTAACGATTCAACTGTTCTAGCCGAACAATTATATATATCTACAAGACGTTTGTGCGTACGCATTTCAAATTGCTCACGACTATCCTTATGTTTATGTGGTGATCTCAAAATCGTGATGATTTCTCTCTCTGTAGGTAGCGGGATCGGCCCTGAAATGCTAGCACCTGTTCGTGTAGCCGCATCAACGATCTTCTCGCTTGAAGCATCAATCAAGTAATGATCATACGCTTTTAATTTAATTCTTATTTTTTGCCCTGCCATCAGATATTCCTCCTAATAGGGATATTTCGTTGATTTTCGCAACTTTACTGTGCTCCTGTCCGTGTGTATCATAATTGCTCATAATAAAATGCGAATTATCATTAAAACGATATCGCACACTATTTTTAAGATTGTCTGAAATTAACAACTAATTATAATTTTGTGTTAGTTAACTGCAATATTTCGTGTTAGACAAAAATAAATTCCTAAAAATTCGACAGCTTTAGTAGTTTAACAAAATTGAAATTGTATGTCAAATATTTTTCTATAACTTTTTTAAAAATTTTTTATTTAAAATTTGACATAAAACAATGCAAAATTGATCAGAAATTCACGGTTTTATGCAAAATGCAGCATAAAGTGGAACTGATTTAATGTTATTTTCGAAGCCAATATTTTTGTCGATATTCTTAAGGCATAATTTGGTTTAAAACGATCAACAAAAACATTCAAACTCTTAGAACTTATATTGTCATTAAAATTAAAATATGCAACGTTTGAATAGTACTTTTTCCCAAACTCAAGTAAAGAAAAGGTCTTTCCAGTTTGTCTCGCGACATCCTAGTAATAGTGGCTTTTTTTAGTATTTTGTTTCCAGGCAAGTAATTTTGCATCAATTAAACGTTTCATAAATATATCTCTTATCGGTAAGTATATACGTAATATACAGGTATGTCAAAACTTTTATGGACCTAAAAGTACATGTGCTTCTTTTTAGTTGATCTTTTCCAAATGGCAAAATATATTTTATTGAAATAGTTCATAACACTAACTAAATGTTAAATATACATTGTTTTATTATAAATCCTTAAAGTATTCCACAGGGAAGTTTTTTAAAGATTTCGAACGGTTGACTGGTGAGATATCTTTCTTAATTTATCGACAATCTATTGGCAGTCACCGGAAACCTCACATATATCAAATTTATGCCAAACCCTCTGAATCGATATTTTGCTACTACTCACACCTCAACTGAACATAATATTAATGGTGCTGAATCTAAAAC
>JAITQU010000220.1 GCA_031288735.1 Christensenellaceae bacterium | reverse complement strand
GTATCGTTTAATTACTTCTATAGGAGCACCGCCAGCGGTCAACAAACAAAAGCTCGGGCTTAAAAATATTCTTTCCAAAGACTTTTGTGTATTTGCGGGAACTCTTTTTTTACAATGCGGCTACTTCTTTTGTATGCGTTGATAAATTTGCTGATCTCCGTTTTTGGCTCATCACTGAAAAGTATATTACATGGTCTGTTGATTCCACTGCTAAGTGTGATTTTGTAGCTTGGATATATATACACTCAAAGATTTCTTTGAGCTGCTCGCTACATCGAATGACCCTGCGTCGGTACTTTACAACAAGCACAAGGTGATAGCACATCTTGAACCGCATGATTTTACTATCCAAGTCCTCTCGAAAATCAGACCTCCCTTATATGCACTGATTCTTTCACAAATTCTACTAAGTGTCAATACAGGACGGTCGAACAAGGTGTGCCTTCATCTCACCGACTATAGAGGCGGGAGACTTTTCATACATAAGGTTAAAATTTGAAGGTAAAGCTCCTAGGATAAAACAAATATTTAAATCCGATGCATTGCCTCAAAAATATCCATGTGTCGAATTGTAATTTCTAGTTTGAGCTCTTCGCCCTTATTTTTGAGAAGGTTAGCAATTTCTTCGAAGGATTTAGTGTCACTACTAAAAGCAACCGCCATTATCATTGTGAAATTACCATGAAGTATAGTTTGACTAATATCCTCGATGTTGATTTTCTCTTGTGAAAGGAGACTACTAACAGATGCGATAATGCCTACCTTGTCTCTCCCTATCACAGTAATAAACGCTCTTATGTCTTGCAACTTTGCTTCTTTTTTTTCAGTAGACATTTGACCTCCAATATTATTAAACTACAGAACATAGTTTTTCTATTTCAGCTGCAATAATGTTAGCTTTAGATTGGGATTCTAGATCGGAGCTAGCACACACAAGAGCGTAAATTTTTAGCTTAGGCTCGGTTCCACTAGGCCTGATACAGACGAATTGTTCATTTGGTAGCTCTATATATAGAACATCTGACTTTGGGGAGTTTATTGGTATTGTAGAATTCGTTGGTACAATATATTTCGTGTTTAATAGATAATCGGATATTGAAACAACCTTTTCGCTCGCAATTTTTGTAATTTTATCCTTACGCAAATTATTCATAACAGCTTTCATATCTGACATTGCAGATATGCCTTTGTAAGAAATAGAAATATTTTTTTCAGTATAATAACCAAACTTAGAATAGATTTCGTTCAGTCTTGCAAAAATTGATTTATTAAGATGCTTGTAGTAAATTAGCATTTCAGCAAAAAGCATAGCTCCTACGACGGCATCCTTATCTCTAGCATGAGTTCCACATAGTGAACCATAGCTCTCCTCGAAACCAAACACGTATGTGTACTCGCCACTAGCCTCCCATTCTTTAATTTTC
Source organism: Christensenellaceae bacterium (assembly GCA_031288735.1). Lineage (GTDB taxonomy): Bacteria > Bacillota > Clostridia > Christensenellales > DTU072 > JAITQU01. The sequence continues at coordinate 1,514 of JAITQU010000220.1, read as the reverse complement.
TCACCAATATATTTAAAGCCCGTCAATACGCTAAAGCACGGAACATTATAGCTTCTTGCTATTCTATCAGCAAGAGTAGTAGAAACAATACTCCTAATCACTGCAGCATTTTTCGGAAGAGAATTGCTTTCTACAAGGCGCGATAAAATATAGTCTAAAAGTAGAACTCCAATTAGATTTCCAGAAAGCAACACAAAATTTCCTGAGTCATTTTTCACTGCTACACCTAATCTGTCAGCATCAGGGTCGGTTGCAAGAGCGACCTCCGCCCCAATTTTTTCAGCAAGAGATACCGAAAGCTTCATAGTGTTAGGATTTTCGGGATTTGGGACATCAACAGTTGAAAACTCAGTATCGGGCAGTATTTGCTCTGGCACGATTTCTACGGAAATGCCGAGCCGTTTAAGGATGGTTGTAACTGGCATATAGCCAGATCCATGAATTGGAGTGTAGACTAGTTTGAGTTCATTACCGTATTTGGACACTAGCTCTGGAGAAAGCGATAATTTTTCAATAACATCAAAGTAAGCAACATCAAGGGATTTTCCAATAACTACAACATAATCATTTAACGGAAAATTATCTTTGCCACGGCAACTTTCAATATCCGAGATAGTAATATGCTTGATTGAAAAATAGTCTTTAATCTGCGATATATAGTTTACTACCGCTTGTGTGGAGTCCGTTGACATCTGTGCACCGTCCTCACCATAAACTTTATATCCATTATACTCTTTCGGATTGTGGCTAGCCGTAATCATAATCCCTGCGGCAGCATTATAGTGGCGAACTGCAAATGAACACATAGGAACTGGTCTGGTGTCTTCAAAAATTAAAGAATTTATGCAAAAAGAAGCAAGGGTTTCTGCTGCAGCAAATGCAAATTCTCTAGAAAATCTACGGGTATCATATGCAATCACGACACCACGTTTCTTATAATCTTCACCAAATGATGCTATAAAACCTGCAAGACCAGCCGTTGCCCATCGAACAGTGTAAACATTCATTCGAAAGAGACCAAGTCCGACCTCTCCACGCATTCCAGCAGTGCCGAAAGCAAGCTCCTGAGAAAATCTTTCGTTAATCTCGACAATGTTATCTTTGATTGCTATAAGCTCAGCTTTTTCATCATCGTTAACACAGCTTAGCCAATGCGTATAAGTATCTAATACCATTTAACCACCTCTAAACATTTTCAAGTATATCAAAAACCTCCTAAAAAAGCAATTGAATCAGTTTGTAAAGCTTTGTCAAGCTGTGAGTTTACTCTTCACAGCTATATTTATTTTAGAAAATGTCACTGCTTAAAAAGTCACCATGATCGTTATACTAAAATGCTTTTTTAAATAACAATTTTTAAAATTTGTTTTAGATTTAAGTCATTAACAATTACTTGTTGTTGTTTTCATATAGGGTGTGAACAGTGACTTTTAAAAACATATTATGTTAAAAGTTACACACAAATATTGACAAAAACTCTCATAAGGTATATCATTAGAACATAAAGCTTTGAA
>JAITQU010000215.1 GCA_031288735.1 Christensenellaceae bacterium | reverse complement strand
ATATCGTTTCAAATGCCGAAAATGCCCTTTAAAACAACAATTTTTAAAATTTATTTTAGATTTAGCGTAATTCTCAATTAATTTTGTTGTTGTTTTCATATAGGGTGTGAACAGTAACTTCAATTCTACAAGTATATGTTAAACATACATTAATTTACTTTACTAAAAGTCAAATTTTTGATATAGTAACAACTGCAATACCTATTCTGCGGTTTGAATTAAAAATTTTACTGTGGATTTGGCGTATTAGCTCATTTATAGGAGTTAGAAAAATGGCAATAATTGACAAACAGCAAATTATTAGTAAGTTCGCAAGAACAGAAGGCGATACTGGTTCACCAGAAGTACAGGTTGCACTACTCACGGCACGAATAAAGGATCTTACAGCGCATCTTGAGTTGCATAAAAAAGACCACCACAGTCGTAGAGGTCTACTAAAAATGGTAGGAAAGAGACGCAACCTACTAAAATATCTTAAAGAAAACGATATTGAAAGATACAGGAATCTAATTGCTGAATTAGGATTACGCAAGTAAAAGGAATGTCTGTTTTAAAGTAGTGCTTTAAAACAAGCATAATTTTTGAAATGAAACTCAAATTAAATGCTTAAAATGCAGCAAAATGCTAAAGATAGAGGAGGCATGATGAAAGATAGTAAAATATTTAGCTTTAAAATAGGCGGGAGAGAGGTACTAGTTGAGATTGGCGGATATTGTTCCCATAGCAATGGTGAATGTATAGTACGTTGTGGAGATACTGTTGTTTTAACCAACGTTACAATGGCAAAAGCACCAAGAGAAGGAATTGATTTTTTTCCATTAGGTGTTGATTTCGAAGAAAAAATGTATGCAGTGGGTAAAATCCCAGGTGGATTTAAAAAGAGAGAAGGTCGTCCTAGTGACAAAGCAATACTGACATCTAGATTAATAGATCGCCCACTTAGACCCCTCTTTCCAAAAGGGTTTTTTAACGATGTAGCAATAGTTACAACAGCACTTTCAGTAGATACAAATATTCCTCCTGAGGTGTTTGCAATGATTGGTAGTTCAATTGCGCTATCAGTTTCAGATATTCCATTCAATGGACCAACGGGCTCTGTTGTGGTTGGGTATGTAAACGGCAAATATGTTATTAATCCTGATATAGAACAAAAGGATTTATCAACACTTAATTTAACCTTAAGTGGCACTAAGGATGCTATCATGATGGTAGAGGCTGGTTCAAATGAGCTAACTGAAGAAGAAATGATAGGCGCCATTCTTTTTGGTCATGAAGAAATAAAGAAAATGGTAAAAGAGATAGAAAAAATTGCAAAGGCCGTTGGAAAACCTAAAAAGGACGTCGAAATTCATCATGCAGAAGCTGAATTAGAAGAGGAAGTTAAAGCGTATGCAAAAGAAAAAATAGATTATTGTTTTGCAACATTTAATAGAAGCGAACGTGAGGCGCGCGAGGATATAGCCGAAAAAGACATTTTAGATCATTTCAGTTCAAGGTCTCCAAACGAGCTCAGAGATATTAAAGATATCTTATATGCAATGAAGAAAGAATGTGTGCGCGCTATGATAGCAGATAGAGGGGTGCGTCCAGACGGCAGAACACTTACTCAAATCAGACCTATCTGGTGTGAGGTTGGAATCTTACCACGTGTTCATGGCACTGGTGTATTTACTAGAGGACAAACACAGGTTCTAACAACTGCTACACTAGGCACAATTGCTGAGGTTCAAAAGCTAGAAGGGCTTGATGATGATCTTTTTAAGAGATATATGCATCATTATAATATGCCACCATACAGTACGGGTGAGGCAAAAGCAATGAAAAGCCCAGGACGACGCGAGATAGGGCATGGAGCGTTGGCAGAAAGAGCTTTAGAACCTGTACTCCCAACAGAAGATTGTTTTCCATATGCTATAAGGACTGTATCTGAGGTAATATCTAGCAATGGTAGCACATCACAAGCTAGCGTCTGCGGTTCCACGCTTGCTCTTATGGATGCTGGAGTTCCAATCAAAGCACCTGTTGCTGGTATAGCTATGGGGCTTATCAAAGATGAGGTCAATGACAAATTGCATATTTTAACAGATATTCAAGGCATCGAGGATTTCTTTGGTGACATGGATTTCAAAGTAGCAGGTACTGCAAATGGTATTACAGCAATCCAGATGGACATAAAAATCAAGGGAATCAACGAGAAAATTTTACGCACGGCGCTAGAGCAAGCTAGAGAAGGTAGATTATTTATATTGAGTAAAATGAACGAGGTTTTAAGTGCGCCCAGAGCCGAGCTTAGCAAGTATGCACCAAAGATAATAAGTTTTTCGATCAAACCTGATAAAATAAGAGAAGTCATTGGGAGTGGTGGAAAGGTAATTAATAAGATAATCGAAGAAACTGGTGTGAAAATTGACATAAGCGATGAAGGTGTTGTATTCATAGCCTCCTGCGATAGCACTTTGGCAATGCTTGCAAAATCAAGAGTAATGGCAATAGCAAAAGACCCTGAAATAGGCGATGAGTTTGATGGTGTAATAGCTCGCGTAATTACGATTGGTGCGTTTGTTGAATTAGCACCTGGGCGCGATGGCTTGATTCATATTAGTAAACTGTCAAACGAGCGTGTAGGAAAGGTAGAGGATGTTGTCGATGTCGGTGATCGAGTACGTGTAAGGGTCATTAAAGTTGATGAAAAAGGAAGGATTGATCTTAAACTCATAAAAAAATATTAAACTGAGCTTACTAATTAAAAAAAAAACCCATTGCGATGCAATGGGTTTTTTTTAGAATCTGCATTATTTCTTTTTTTTTAAAATTTTACAAAATTAGCATATTATCGACAGCGATATTTGGTTATAATACAAAGAAGGAGCTTTCGTGAAAAAACTCATTCCTTTTGTTTCTCTTTGTTTTATAGCACTAAGTATTTCGAGCGTTAAATTTGCTAGAGCTAGTACTGATGCGCCTCACGTTGTCATTTCTGGCGAAGTATGGATGCTAGATGAAACAGGTGCTAAACTTTTCCTTTTACCAGATACTTATTATGCTAGGATTAATAACATTGATGAGCAATATTATTATATCCATTTCAACGGTATTAATGGGAGAGTTACAAGAGACATAGTCTCAACAACAGGCTATCATACTCTAGCTAAGGGCACTACTCTTACAATGGGAATAAGGCATGAGTATAACGAGTTTGAATCGATATATCTTAAAAAGACACCATCGGTTATAGCGGAAAATGTTATATCAATACCTACTAATGAAAGTTTTACATTTATAGGCGAATATCCTACTGCTAAGGAAGGAGTTTGGTATTATATAAAATACAACCAATATTATGGCTATATTAAAAGCACGAGAACCGACATTGAAAAGATGACATATGAGGTGTTTGTACCAGAAATATCAGCTGTAATGGCCCCTGATGAGGAGGAAACTTCGGAAGGATCTGAAAAAAAGAAAGCCGCATTAGAAGGGAACGCCTTAAAAATAGTTATCATAATTGGACTCTCTGTGCCTGCCATATTAATAATACTTCTTCTTTTCAAGCCTGGAAGAAAAAGAAAATACTACGAGGATTAAAAAAAGTATAAAAGATAGAAGAAAATATTTTAAGAAAGAAAAAGGTTTTCAATATTAAAGATAATTATCTGAGTTTAATATATACATGGTTAGACCGTCAAAACACATACGTTACAATATTAATCAAAAAACCCCTTCTCTGATGACGAAAACTGCAGTATTTTCCTTTAATTTCCGCATAAAACCTCGATAAATTATGTCCATAAAACAATTTTACATCGTTAGATTAACACAATAATCTAAATTTACATTTTGACGGTCGAACCATACATTAAAA
>JAITQU010000198.1 GCA_031288735.1 Christensenellaceae bacterium | reverse complement strand
ATAGAAACATACACAAATATACACCTAAGGCTGAATTAATTAACGATATTAAGCAAGCTGAAAGCAAATTATCTGACGCAGTGGCTCGCTTAGACTATTTAAGGGGTTAACCAAGATCAGCACTAACTGTAATTTTGCTATTCTAAAATCGTATATTAGTAGCTTATGATTGGAGGTATAAGTGAATAAAAAAGAATTAATAATAGCAGTAGATTTTGACGGAACTTTATTCGCAGATGAATATCCCGATATAGGTGAGCCTAGGTTTGAAATCATTGAGACACTCAAAGAGATGTCGGCTAAGGGACATAAATTAATTTTATGGACATGTCGAATGGGTGATTTTTTAAACGATGCTATAAAAGCATGTGCCGCGCAAGGATTGTTTTTTGATGAAATAAACAACAATCTTTCAGACAACATCTCTCGATATAGCAATAACACTCGAAAGATTTTTGCCGATATTTACATAGATGACAGATCGATACTACCAGAGAATTTTGAATTGTGTTTTAAAACACCAAACACGAAAGCTCAAAGTGCTGGCATAAAAGGAGTGTAAAAACGGATGCAAAAAATATGAATTGACAGATATTAGAGTGAAATTTAAATACAGAACTCTACGCCGCATTAAGACACTCAAGAATTTGTTTAATATTAAAAAATTTAGCTCGGTAGATGGTGTCAAGATGAAAGAATTTTATCACATGATGGAAATAGTTGGATATTCGACAGTGATATGGTTTTTGACATTGCAAGGAGTTTTGACTATGCAATGATTTCTGTCGATGCAGTGGTTTGGTGATTTTTGTGTTGATGATACTGTCGATATCTAGAACAGAAAATATTACATCTCAAAAAGACTAAATAAGTATTTAGAAATAGAAAACACCATTTTAAAAAGAGAAGACACGTAAAAGGAGTTTATAAAATGGAAAATAAAAAGTTTGAGTTGACAGATGAAACAATCGAGTATAAGGGACGAAAACTACATCGAGTAAGAGCACTTAAAGATTTTGAATGCCAAGACAGGAATATTAAAAAACACGATCTCGGCGGCTTTGTTGAAACTGAAAGCAATCTATCACAAGAGGGAAATCGTTGGATTTTTGACGATGCTAAAGTTTATAACAATGCTAAAGTTTGTGACAATGCAATTGTTTGTTGTGCGGCAGAAGTTTTTGGCTATGCAAAAGTTTCGGATAATGCAATGATTTTGTGCGGGGCAAGTGTTGGCGGACATGCAATGATTAAAGATTGCGCAATGGTTTCGGACAATGCAATAGTTTTTGGAGAGTCAAGGGTTGGAGGAAATGCAAAAGTTTTTGATAAAGCAAGGATTGGCGGACATGCAAAGGTTTTTGGCAGTGCCGAAGTTTATGGCAATGCACGCATTATAGACAGGGCAAGGATTTTTGGCAAAGCCGAAGTTTACGGATGCGCAGAGGTTTTGGGTAATGCACGAGTTTTTGGCAATGCAAGGATTTTTGATATGGCAAAGGTTTATTATCTAGCGCAGGTTTGTGGCAATGCAGCGATCTGTGGCAATGTTTTAGTTGGTTGCAGTACGGTGATAAGCATTCGATGTTTTGTTTCTTCTCAAGAGGATTTATCTGAATGTTTGGAATTACAAAAAACTACTCTGAAATCGCTATACGGGAAATGAGTAATAAATTATAAAAACAACAGGTTGCATGCTTTGAAGTTAAGCCGAACATTTAGTAAATAGCCGTTCTAAAAATTATAAAGGAATATTATGAATACTGAAATTGCTACCAAAATACACAGAAGTAAAGTGATTCGATTAATTTGCCAGAGTATTATTTGAAGACAATTATACTGAAATCGGTGATCCGATAATCAAAATTATAAACTTTGAAAGAATTAAAATTAGCTGGATGTAGGTTAATACTTTGGACGTGTTGCAGGAAAGTTCTTAAAAGATGCTATTTTGAAATGCAAGGAATATAGTTTATCAAACCAATTCTAGAAAAATATTTAATGATGTGTATATTGATGATAAATCATTAAATCCAGGAGAAAACGAGATAAATAGCAATTAACATAGTTTTTACAATCTCAAGTCAAAACGACTTGAGAAAAAGATAAAACACAGGAAAACAGAAACACTAAACCTGCTGTTTTCCTGTGTCGAGACAAAACAAATAACGTTAAACAAATATAGAAAAGAATTGATAAAACAGTGTAACAAGTATATTTTGATATTTTAAGTTGAAAATCAATAAATTAATATACACTCACGTTTTGCGTTTCAAGTGTAATAAACAAAAAACATATCGATAGTAACCTAAGAGGAGTAAAGAAGAGTGGAAAATAAAAAGAAAGAAACTAGTACTATAGTTAGTGTTTGTATTAAAAATCCAGATATTCAATCGTTGCTGAAAACCATGTGTTCTTCGAAATATGGCGAAAAATCACGCGTGTTAAATCAAGCAATTTTACTAGGTATTACAGAGTTGGCAAAAAACAGTGGAATTGTAAAGTATGATAGTTTAGAGTGTCAAGGTAATGAACTTGAAAAAATAAGCGAATGCATAAAACAAGTATTACAGCCATTGCAATCATTTCAAAAGATAGTTGCATTAATACATGTTCTTTTAGAAGGTCTTAACTTGATGATACTTGAATTACAAAAAAATTCTAGAGAGACCCCGTTTTAAAAGGAGTGTATTGTGAAAACAATTACAGTTGCTGTTCAGAAAGGTATCGTTTCAAAAACGACGACTGCACTAGCGTTAGCTACTGAACTTACAAAATGTGTGAAAAGCAGACTCCTTAAGATAGTTTAAGTAATTTTCATTGTTGACACGTCTGTTAAACCGACATATATCATAAATTGCGTGCTTAGAAAGTGTTACTATTCTTTAGATTATAATTTTAAAATTGTGTTCTTAGGTGCGTTGAAAATGCTATTTAATTAAAAATTTCACTTGAACCAATTCACTGTAAAATACAGGATAAATATTGATTTAACTATTGTAAACCATTATAATTAAATAAAAGGTAGGGAAAAATGAACAAAAGAAAAAAAGGCTCACAACTTTTCAAACATATTAAAATTTCAAGCCTAAGACATTGTACTGATGGTGTTCCTGTTTGTGTGACAAAGAAATTGTGTTGCAACAGTGTAGTTATGAAAAAAGAACCAGTTAATGTCAACGTAGTAGATGAAATTGCAAATGAGAGCACTAGCGGATATGCGGATTTATTAATTACACTTATGTCTAGGTTTAAGACAAAGCCGTGCATGATGGTTGTAGATCCGTCAGGAGAGTTGTATCAAAAGCATTCTAAGTTTTTATTAAAGAACAATATTAAAATTAATGTTATAAATTTTCAAGAAGATTGTGCGCAAAATGATCTTAATCTTTTTGAACCTGTCTTAAGCCGAATTGAGGAGCTTAAAAAACCAATAGTGGCGTTTTCAGGCGGTTATGTTGTTGCATTCAAAAAATACGAGACACTAGCTGAAGCAAACAAGGCCAAAGAAGCTCGCGTTGAAATTTTGAGGAAGGAAATTGAACAGTACATACAAGACATAGTTGAAGTTTTGCTCCCGTCTACAGACGAATTTACATATGAACATGATGTTAATACTCGCAAACTTTTACATAACATTACTATTACTATAATTCAGAACATTGTACATAATGAGCAACACGTAGAAAGTCTTAGTTTAGATAATATCTGTAAACTCTTTTTAGGTGCATCTAGCGATGCTGGAAGTACTGAATTGTTCAGGTTTTTTACAGAATCCTTTTATTCAATATCATCTAAAGAACTTGCAAAAAAGTTTTTTGACTTGCCATCGAAAATAAAAGAATCCTATGTCTCAAGAATTTCAAGTTTTATATATACTCAAGAAAACAAAAAGGAAAGCTTATCGAAATTTTCGCTATGTGATTTTGATAAAGCTCCTTGTGTTGTTTTTTTAGCAGTTTCGCCTAGCGTAGTCGCTTCAACTTACTTAAAATTATTTCTTTTACATGCCTATAGATCTTTAAGCGATTTAGCGCAAAGAAATGAGCAAAATTTTGTAACTTCGACGCAGTGCCTACTTCGTCCGTGTTATTTTGTACTTACCAAATTTGGGGATTATCAGGAAATACCTCGGTTTTCAGACATGCTTTCTTTATCAAAATTAAAACAAATATTTTTCATATGTTTTTTTTCTTCATTGTCTCAATTAAATGCCGTCCAAACGTGTTTAGATGCAAATATGTTTTTAAAGCATGCCATGACTATTTTTATAAAGAATAATGATTTTGATGTGCTCACTTTTTTTTCAAAATTGTTTTTGTCTCAAAACGCTGATAGAGATCAGTCTATGATTACTGCCCGTGATATAAAAATTCCTCATAAAAACAAGTGTGTTACTTATGTGTTTGTTGATGGATATAGTTTAAGTAGATTCAAGCAAGTCACACCACGCTTTTTAAAACACTTGTCTGCATCAGAAGACAACGTAACGAAAGGTTCTTTGTCAAATATCCATGATAAAAACATCAATTATGCTGAAACTCAAGATGAGTGTTTTGCGAAAACTTTGTCGCGCTCTGTGGAGACGGCGGAGTCTATCTTTGAAGAAGCCACACTTTTAGATCCGTGTAGTGTTGTGGATGGATATAATGATATTAATAATGAGGTGCAGTTTGAAACATTGATCTCAAAAATAAATGATTTACTAACGGATGTTAAAATTATTTTTGCATCATCTGTGATACACAAGTGTTTATAGTCTTTAAAAATCGAAAAGTATAAGCATTCCTTAATTTAGTAATAGGAGATACGTCTAATATGTTAACAGTTGAAAAGTCTATTTCAAAGCACAGTAGAAAAATTTGTCTTATGCTTAGTATAATTCTTTTTATTGTGGTCTTTTTATTGTCCGCTCTTTCTATTCTGTCTCTGGATAAATTGGGTGTAGCGAGAGCCGAAGAAGAAGAACCCATCCCTGATAAGAATCTAGGATCGCATACAGGCAAGTCTGGACTTGTTTTTTCTTTCTATTTGTCAAACATTGGAGGTGAATACAACAACTTACCTCTAGTTTTGGACGGTGGAACTATATACGGTGTGCTTGATGAGGAAAATTACACTTATACGCATTCATTAACAGGGAAAGTTGCAGTAACTAATGTAAATTCTGGAGCATCAACAGTTGTCTCGTTTACTAAAACTATTAACAACGCTGGAAAAGGGTATTTCCATTTGGTATCATTACCCCGTTCCCATGAGGGGGAAAACACCTATACTATATCTGGTTTAACAGTTCCAAAAGTTGATGGCAGTCATGACACCATGACGTTTGGCTCCTTTAGCGGAAAGTTTTATTATAATGCGAAACCTTTGCTGGAGGTTCTTCCACTTGAAGTCTTAAATTTTAATGATTCGTTGTGGTTTTGGGACTGGGAATTGGTCTACGGATCGCCGCTAAGCAATTATGCTAATGTTAATCGTATTTGCCGTGTGACAGCATCTGATTTTTTTGGTGTGCAGTCATTAAAGATACGACGTGTTACAAAAAGAGACGAGAGTGGTAACGTTGTGTCTACTGTTTTATATGATAACGTTGAGCCAAATACGCAAGGTGTATTCCAGCAGGCCTTCTCGAATGGTGATTTTGTTATTACTGCTATTGATGTATTCGGAGAGTCGTCTGTCTTTAATGTTTGTTCTGACATAAGTGCCCCTTTGGTAACAGGATTAGAAGGTTTTTATAAAAACAATCAAACAATATCAGCATCTGTAGTTGATGATGAAGGGCATTTTGGGGCATGGTATTTAGATGGTGGTGCGCCCGTCTTAACTGGAACCGTTTCACTATATTCTGGCGATTTATCAAATGGTCAACATGAGATTGTGACAGAGGATACTTTTGGTAATCGGGGTTATCGCCGTTTTACTGTTGATAAGGTTAAGCCCGTTTTAGTCGCAACTGTTGTGAATGGCGGTTATGCACGTGAATTTTATATAGAGAAAGCTAGTGAAGACAACTGGGACAAGCTTTACTGGAAGTGGTCTTTAAATAAATCAGCTGTTTCTTTAAGCGATTATACGGATTTTACAACGAATTCATATTTAACCCTTTCGGCATCTAGAGATGATGGCTGGTATTCTATTATGGCCGTTGATAGAGCGGGAAATCAAAGTGACGTTTACTACGTTTGTCTTGACACAACTCTTCCTATATTAACTGAAATTAAAGAATTCTATAAAGCGGGTGAGACAATTTCTGGAACAATTATAGAGAGCAATTTGTCTGGATGGAGTCTTGGAAAGTCTCACAAAGGATCTTCTAGTACTTTTTCTATTGCTGCTAATGATTTAATGGATGGTGTGTACTGTGTCGTGGTTTTTGACAAGGCTGGAAACGAAAGTGTAACGACTTTTGTTGTAGATAAAACACCACCCAAGCTAACCAGTACAACTGTGTTAAACGGTGGTTTTACAAACATTACATTCACTATAGAAAAAAGTGTTGAAAACAATTGGGACGAATTATATTGGCAGTATGGAGAATCGAAGCAATTTGTCTCTAAAGGTAGTCATCAGGGTTCAACAAAAGGCACTAGCGCTACTATTGAAAGCATAGAGAATGATGGTTGGTATTCATTTATAGCAATTGACAAAGCTGGCAATGAAAGCGAGGTCTATTATGTGTGTCTTGATAAGACATTGCCTGTAATAATGAATTTTGCTCAATTACAAAATTCATATTATAAAAGAAATTGTATATTGTCGGTTACTGTAGTTGAAAAAAATTCGTGGGAATGGTATCTAGATGGTATTGCGCAATCTGGAGTTAATGTTTCGATTACTGTTGGTGACAACCTCGTCGACGGTGAGCACACTGTTAAAATAGTTGATGTTGCAGAAAACGAATGTCTCTTAAAATTCAACGTTGATAAAACATCGCCTACGCTGAAGTCGAGTGTTTTGAGTGGTGGTTATACTAAACTAGGTTTCTCTGTAAGCATTGACCGCGAAGATAATTGGCGTAATTTGTACTACCGTTATTCTAGTATAAAAGATAATGTTGTAACAAATAACACTTATACAGAAGTAACTAACAGTACTAGCATTGCAGTCGACACCTCAGATGGTGATGGGTGGTACACTTTTATTGCCATCGATTTGGCTGGTAATCAAAGTGCTATCTACTACGTGTGTCTTGATAAAACACCGCCTCTAGTTGAAATAGTTGATAAAAACAACAATAAGTATTCGGATGGAGCTCTACTTTCTTCGATAGCATATTTTCCTGTTACTGAGAATTTTAACAGTAACTATACGTACAATTTTTCGAAAAAAATCAACGGAACTTATGATACTACTTCATACAATTGGTTAAACTATTTTGAACGTGTTGTATATTTTGATAAACGCATCGTGGATTTTTCCACAATAGTTCCTTCTTCGATTTTAAGAAGTAACGTGTTTTATTCGCAAAAAGAGGCTTTAGATAGTATTGAAAAAACAGAACAATTAAAGGTGTCTGGTCCGTTTAGTGGTTGGACGGCTGGTATTTCGGGATATTCTGTCGCACCAGGTGAAGAGTCATATAGTCAGATTGGTGCCACATATTACACTTATAAAACTGTCAATAATGGCAGCAATGTAACTTTCGTCTTTTTTAACAAAGATCGACTTGCTGATTATATTAGAGGACAGCTGACTCAGTATTTATCTAATGCCTCACATAATTATTTCTGGGAAGAAGGAGAGTTTAGAGTTATAGTTACTGACGATGCTGGGAATGTAACTACAAAATACTTCACTATTGATTTAACAAAACCTACATTTGAAATCTTAAGTATGACAAGTGTATCTGATAATAAAATTTATTCTAAACTAGATATTGAGTATGAATGTAGAGATGAGCTAACTGAAATAAGCAAAATTGAGTATCGACAGGGTCTGGGTGCTTGGAAATTTGTCAATACAATGAGCCTAAATATTGAGAAAACATTAGCAAATCAAGGTGTCTGGGTTATTCGTTGCTATGATGGTGCCGGGAATGTGTCTGCTGAAATAGAAATTATACTAGATTCACTGAGTCCAACATTGACGCTATCAAGCGCGTCTGGTTATTCTGATGGTAAGGCGCATTATAATGACAACAATTCTATTTCTCTGAATATAGATGATTCTAATTTCTTGTCAGTCGTATTGGAAAGTAGTGCTGGATCAGAGACTCTTACTAATCAAGCGAAGTATAAAAACGTCGCGCCATCTAGCTTAGGAGACGGCTCTTATCTTTATGTCGTTAAAGACTGCGCTGGAAACGAAGCAAACATCGGTTTTGTTGTTGATAATTTAAAACCATCTTTAACAACAGACAAAGCAATCTATGGCTTAAATTCAACTGTTTACATATATGTAGCTGATTTGAATTTAAAAAAATTATCCCGTGATAATGTGGAGGAATCTCGCAGAGAAATTTCGGTAGATGAATTGGCCACAGGTAGTGTGGTGTTTGAAGCAGTTGATTTTTCAGGGAATAAAGAAACTTTAACTATAACAATCGACAAAATTCTTCCTGTGATTAATGTAGATGACTATTACAACTCTAATACAAATGTTACTTTAGTTGTTACTGACAATGGAACGGGTGTGTTTGTTTATCTTGATGATAAGGAAATTACAACAATGACGTTTAATTTTGTAGGCAAGCCAGACAACGGATACGGATCGCATACAGTCAAGGCAGTTGATCTTGCTGGTAACTCTACAACAAAAACGTTTTTTTATGGAACTACTGCACCTACCGTGTATCTTCTGATAGATAGCACACCTCGCTATAGTAGCACGGAAGCGATCTATGTAGGTGATAATTTAAGTGTTGAGCTAATAGTTCAAGAACCACAATATAACAGAACTGTCTTAAACGGCGAAGCTCTCCTGCTTAGTGAAAAAGATGCTAATACTTTCTCTTTCATTTGGGATACAGGTAATTTGCCAGAGGGCACATATGTAATTGCTGTATATGACAATGCACAAAACCAAACGAAAGTTACGCTGGTCGTTGACAAGACTGTGCCAACGATTGATTTTAGTTTTAATAGTGTTAAAAAAACAACAGGTGTCTATTTAGGAACTGGGAGTTTTTCTGTTGTTATAAAAGATAATCAAAAATTAACACCAGTTTCTTTTATGGACACAATTCGTGCACCTGGAAGCAGTAGCGAGTTGACTTTTAATGATTTGACTGTAAACTACGAAAATGGTAAAAAAACAATCATTGCAATTGATGGTGCTGGAAATGAAACAAGGTTTGATCTTACGATTGATACTATAGCACCCGTTGTGTTTACGGAAAAAAATGGTGTGACTCAAAGTGATGATGCTTTGTATGTTAAAGGTGATGATGAAATAAGAATTGATGTAATAGATGATAATCTAGATCGTATTGAAGTTGCTAAAGGCTCAGTGAGACAAGCGATAACAATATTTTATCCACTAGATTGGGCCGATGGAACATATGCGATAATTGTGTATGATAAAGCGGGAAATTTTACACAGTTGACTTATGTTGTTGACAAAATAGCACCTGTTCTTATTTTGCAACGCAGTGGCATTTCAGTACCAGATGGATCGTATTATAATGCTGTGGCGGCGGTCTCTTATCGTTTGACTGAGACTAATAGAGGAATAATTAATCTTGATGGGTCTGCTTTTGACCAGTCATCAATGTCTACGGAAAGTCTAGGTGATGGTATGCACACTCTTGAAGCTATTGATTTAGCTGGCAATTCCACATTAGTAACATTTTATGTTGATAAAATAAATCCAGTAATAACACTAACAGGTGGTATTAGTAATTATTTCAATGCCGATAGTAGAATTGGATTGAGCATAGATGAGGAAAACATAGAAAAAATTGAATTTAAGTATGGCACCGTTGTAGATTTAGATCGAATAGCACACGTAGCGTCGCAATCACTATCAGTGTCTAATTTAGAGGGTGAATACACAATTGTGGTACACGACCTAGCTGGTAATACTGCAGTACAAACAATCATTGTTGACAAAATAGCACCTGTTCTTATTTTGCGCCGCGACGGTGTATTGCTTGGTGATTTATACTACGGTCCGTTGAGCACATTTTCTTTTAATCTCACTGAGATTAACAGTAGCATCGTACTATTAGATGGCAATATTTTTGAGTCGACATCGACACAAGCAGCGAGTCTTGGTGATGGTCTGCACACTATAGAAGCTATTGATTTAGCTGGAAATTCCACAACAAAAATATTCTATGTAGATAAGACTAGTCCCACGGTGTCGTTAACTGGTGGTTTTGGGATGTATTATACAGCTCAAGACTCAGTGTTTGTAACAATTAATGAATTAAATCTTAAGCGAATAGAATTGTTTAATGTCGATGACAATTTTACTTTGTCTTTAGACTTTGCTTTAGTTTCAGTGTTTTTATTTCCTGTTATAGACATTCCTGATGGTCGATATAAGTTTTTAGTTTATGACAACGCTTTAAACGTTGCAGAGGCCTTGTTCGTCATTGATACTGTAGCTCCGGATATTACTTTAATGTTAAACCTTACTGCCGTCCCATCAGGATATTACTATCGTGCTGGTCAAGTAGCTAATATAGTTTTAGAAGAAGAGCCAGGTTCTTTTGATGTGTGGATTGATGGTAGTTTAACTTTAGAGCGAAACTGGCAAATAACAGATATGGCAGATGGTTTGCATCGTGTACGTGTCCGTGACATAGCTGGTCATATTAGTGAAGTCGTGTTTAATGTTGATAGGATTTTACCAGAGTTTAGTGTTAAAGAATTCTATGGAATTGATGAGATTATTGATATAGCAATAAACGAGCAAAACATTGATTATATTGCTTTAGACAATAATGTAGTTGATTCTTCTTATTTTAATGCAAGCGATTTGTCTCAAGCTCAACATCAGTTAACAGTTGTTGATCTTGCAGGGAATACGGCTGTTCGGTATTTTAATGTTGATCTTACTGCCCCAGTGATAAAGTTGTACAAAAACGGTGTTGTTAATAATAATGTTTTTCATGTTGGTGTTGATGACTATGTAAGTTATGATGTAGAAGAACGTAATCTTAATGTGATGTATTTTGATGGTGTTATTACAACTACAAGAGTTTGGCAAGTAAACACTTTAGACGAGAGAGAACATTTTGTCACAGTAGTTGATAAGGCTGGGAATAGTACTATTTCAAGCTTTGTTGTCGATAGGACAGCCCCCAATTTTACTCTAAACAAATATTATATTGATGGTGCTGTTATTAGTTTGGATATACATGAACCGCACATCAACTATATTGAATTAGACGCAATTATTATTGAAGGTCTACTTATCGAAGCAAGTAGTCTGTTAGAAGGTGAGCACATTGTAACTGTTACAGATTTAGCTGGGAACAAATTCTCTCAAACTTTTACAGCTGACTTATCTGCGCCAGTTCTTGATTTATCTGGTTTCAGCGCAGAGGGCGAGCGCGTTGCGATTTTGAATTTTGAAACCTCTTACAGCGATCTTTTAATTAATGTAAACGACATTGCACCATGTGTAATTTGGTATAGTTATAATGGCGATGAATGGCAAATTTTTGATTTAGAGATTACAGACACTGAGTATACAATACAAGACGATGTCTCAATGAGCGGCGAGTGGTCTTTTTATGCTGTAGATGTAAATGGATATGTCTCAGAAATAATAAGTATCACTTTGGATTTTGGTCTCCCTACTTACTCATTGAGCAATATCACTGCTAGAGACGGCACACACGCATATACTAACACAGCATTTACGCTTTCTACTCTTGATGAGTTAGATGTTATATGGTATAAAAGTGAAGGTATGTCAAACTACGAAGGCTTGTTTTATACTAATGAAATAACAATAGACGGAGACGGAATCTACTCATTCTATGTCGAGGATCGTTTTTATAGAAGGTCAGATACTGTTATTGTTACTCTTTGTATTTCGTTTGATTTTCATAATATCGAAGATATAAGAAACAGTTTTAAACAAAACACATGGTATACAGTGACATTACCCTCTAGCATATTCGGATCAGCATCGAAGCCTAATATTTCTGGAACTTATTCCTTTTCGAGTTTTTCTCAAGCTTTAAATTTTGCTAAAGGTAGAGAAATTGAGTACCGTGTTTTAATGAACGATGGTGTGCGTTTTTATGTTTCGTTAGCTAATGAAGGTGTGCGTATTGCATATTTAGATGATGATGAATTAGACGAGGCCGTCACGGAGTATGCTTCAAGGTATATATCAAGCCGTCAGACGTTTTCACGTGTAGAATCTTCTAACAACTATTATACCATTATGCCAGACGTAAGTGGTCTGACTTCAAATTTATTGGAAACACCGTCATTTTTAATTAGCTATGATTTACCTGTGTATTTAGTCAAAACTTCGTTTGTGCCAAAGTCCAACTCGACTCTTTCACAGTCTTATATTACAATGACATATCTTGCTAGTGCAACAATGTTGCTTCCCATGGTAGAGTTTTCCGTTGGATATAATAAATCAATTGCATCTAGTATGAATGCTGTCAATAATTATTACGAGGGATATTATTTGTATCGTGAATTTGACCAATGTGGCAATGAGCAAACTGCAATTCTTTTTGTTGATCTTACTGCACCATCTCTAACGGCACGACTGACTCGTGGCGATGGTGTCGAAACGGTGGAAATTAACAAAACAGTAGTAAGCGCACAAAATGGTTCTTTCTATGCTACAGATTTTACATTCCTTGATTTCTTAGACAACGCTGAAAATGATTTTATCGGCATATACATTTCTGGCGGTTCGATAGGATATATTAATTATACAAAAGGAGATGCGCTCCCACAATTAAATAGCGAGTTTGGAGGCGGCATCTATACGCTTAGATGTTATGATCGCTCTTTAAACTACTTAGAGTTTACTGTAGTGATACCAGGAAGGACACCATCTTGGTTTCATACCTCACTTTCTGGAAACACTAATGAATTAGTAGTAACTGTGCAAAAAAACGATCTCAACACTACGTTTATTTCCTTGAAAATTGCAAAAATATCTTCAGCTGGTGATTATACTTATTTAGATTATGATAGTGTTGGTGTGCCAGTTGGAGTATCTAACATGTCATACACTTTTACTGATGGCGGTAAGTATACTTGTATAATAGTTGATGTTTACGGTGTTACAACTGAATTTGCGCCAATATTATACGCTAAAGGCCTACCGTTTGGAATTCTTACAGGTGTAACTAGTGGTGGTGTCACAAATAAAACTGTTTTGTTTTCATACAACGACGCGTTCTCACTTGCTGTATACACAATAAATAGTATTGGATCAAAAATAGTTTATGAAAGCAGTGCTCCTGTATACGATGCCAATGAGCGTTCGTATTCACAGAGCTTTGTTCCAGTTCCTGGTGGCACTGTCGAGTTTTTACTCGTACTTTCGTCTCTTGCTGATAGTGGAATATACATAGAATATACGTTTGTACTTGATGCCGATCCACCAAGGTTTTTGATAACTACAATATCTGGAGTAGAGATCGAGCCAGGTACTACTGTAACAGAAGCCTTTTCTATAAACTGGGGTGAAGCTAATGTTAGTGTTCGTGTTTCGAAAGATGCCAGAGCACAAACTGACTATATTAAAGACACTGTGCTTGTAAGTAGTGGACTATATTCATTTACTATTAAAGATAAAGTTGGAAATACTTCCACTTTCACAATTTATTTCGATAATGAAGTATCGATTGCGTGGTCTGTAAAGCCAAGTGTTATAGCTGATGATGTTTACATTCTAAATACATTTGTAGCATTAAGTGTTGTAGAAGACGTTACAAGTTTTTTGATAATTCACTCAGAATCGAGCATAGAGTTTAGTTCTGGTGACGCACTTAGTCTAGAAGGTGAATATTCTATTTCTATAATTGATCTATATGGCAACACCTCTGAGTTTTCATTAATACTAGATTTTACCGCACCAGTTATAAGTACAACAAATGTAATAGGTGGATATTCCAACAAGACGGTGTTTGTTAGTGTTGATGATCCGACCGCTACGCTTGTAGAAACTGCTAATAATTATTTAAAAGAATTAACTGTTCTTGAGTATGGAATAAATTATGTTGAAGAAGGTACTTTTTATTTTAAAGCAACTGACTTAGCAGGCAACAGTTCCATAACTACATTTGTGATTGACAAACACGTTGATTATGCATTATCTGTTCCGAACGGAGTTGTAACCACGTCTAAAGTTGTAGTTAAATTAAACGAAGAAAATTGTACACAAAGTGTTTTGCTTGGTGCTGAAGCAATAAACGTTCTTAAAGAATATACGCAAGTAGGTGCATACACAATTGAAATCGTTGATCGTGCAAAAAATATTGAAACTATTAAATTTTGGATAATTCCACAACGTTCACAATCATTTTATCAAACTGTCCCACCAGAATTTTTTGTAATGAATATTATGAAAACGGATGGTGGATCTAGTGAAAATATTGAGTTCACTCAAGACGATGGGCATATTTCAATTTTTGAATCGGGCCAATATACAATAACTGTTAAACTCATTACAACCAACCAGACACACAGTTATGATGTTATTGTTGATTCGACACCGCCAACACTTGTGGTAGAGTATATAAATGGTGCTTATTCGTTTGCTTCATTATCGAAGAAAGATGTTAGTGCTATTCTTTATAAAGATGGCATAGTTGTAGAAGATTTTACTTTAACATCAGTTATTAAAGATGCTGGATCATATAGGCTCGTTATTGTTGACGATTTGGGCAATCAAAGTACTTATGAGTTTAAAAAAGACCCCAGTCTCTCTGGTGTAACAATTGCGTTAATTTGTGTAGGTAGCGTTGGCGTTGTAGTGGTGTTGTTTTTTATAATAAGAGCTCGCCGAGTAAGAGCTTCATAAACTATAACGACAAAGTTAATATAGTTACTTTTGGTGTAACTAGACTCTAGTTACACCGACTAGTCACTTTAATGTTTAAAAAATAAAGGAGGTGAGTTTAATGACCCAACTTGTAGTGAATTAACACACAATCATACTAATATTAAATTTTACTTTAAGTTATAAAAATTTAACAAAACAAACGATAAATTATAGGAGAGTAACAAATGAGAATTTTAGGATTTTTTTTAAGTGCCGTTGATACAACGATTAAAGACGGCAATGTTAATGCATTGGATAATTTACAAAGAAGTCTTGAGGAATTAATTTCTAAGATATATCCATACTTGATAGGTGGCGTTGCTGCAGTAGTAGCACTTTGGGCCGCTTTTTTAGGTGTTAAATGGTGGGCCGCTGGTGATCAAGACAAGCGAAGAGAAGCAAAAGAATATATTAAAAATTTCATAATTGGAACAGTGCTAATTTTTGTCCTTGCTACTGGTATAACTTCTTTGATCGGATTTTTGGGCGGATTTTTCTCAAATCGATAATGCATAACAATACAAACAAACTGTCTTGTATTATTTTAGTTAATACGAGGCAGTGGTTTGTTTTGCTTGAACAAAAGAACTATTTTGATTTACTAACGAAAAGGTGTGTTATGGAAGTGTTTTTTTTGAAGCTGGTAACTCGTATCAGTTTTTTCATCATGGAAATTTTAGATGTGTTTGAGGGGCTCTTTCGTGCTTTTGCTGGACTTGAACAGATAAATGCGGGAAGTAATGAGAGTTTTGACGTTTTGTCTGCTTTTTTAAACAATCAATATGTAGGAAATGTAGCGGGTGTTATTTTATTGATTTCCGTGTTTTGTCTTGGTATATTTACGATTGCTGGAATAATAAAAGCTGTAGTGAATAATAAGAAATCTCAAGGAAAAGTGATTGGCACTTTCATGGGCGCATTTATAACCTTTTTCATAGCTCAATTTGTTGTGCTTGGTGGAATCATGGTTAGCAGTGCTATTTTGGGATCGCTTAATGAATCGCTTGAAAATTCGACAGGAAGAGAATTAACAATATCG
>JAITQU010000184.1 GCA_031288735.1 Christensenellaceae bacterium | reverse complement strand
CAATAAATTTAGATGCAGTTTCTTGGTCTTCTTTTGAAATTATATCACCATCTGGATTGTCTATGGAATTAAGTGCTTCGTTTTCTGTAAATAATTGCGTTTGAATTGAGTTTGCAAGTTTATCATTTGATATCATTACTAACGCATGATTTTCGATGAGTCCATTTTGTTCAACAGAGGAAACACCATCTATCCTTCTCAAACTTTCATAAACACTTTCTAAATATTCAGATGAATCACTGCTGTTTTTTTCCTTTTCTAGGATAGCAAGATTCATAATAGGTAGCATTGTTGGATTTATCTTTGTAATCAAGCTATCCATGGTACCAGTAGGTAGTTGATCTTTTATACTAGCTAGTGCAGTCTGTAGATCTAATACAGCAGTATCAAGATTGGCATCGGATTTGAATTGCATTATAACAACAGATGCATGCTCTAAGGAAATAGACTGAAGTGAGTCTATTTTTTGAATGGCTTGAACGGCATCTTCTACTTGTGCTGTTACTCGCGATTCGATCTCTGTAGGAGATAATCCTGGACTAACAGTTATTGCAACTAGAAATGGAAAATTCATGTTAGGTAAAAAGTCAATACTCATTTGAGTATATGAAATGACACCCATGATTAAAACGATCAAGATCATTACAATGACCAAGAGCGGTTTTTTAACGCTAGCTCTAGATAACATCTATAAACATCCTCCGCTAAACAATAAAATCTTAAAAAGAAATACGTGCTTTTACTATCGATTATATACAAAATTCATTAACTAAATATTAACTCAATTAATTATTTAATTTTTTTATATTTTTAAAAAATTTATTTTGAGTCATGTGTTTAGGTTAATTTAATTTTTCATTTTATTATTTTTTTAAATTAAAGGAGTTTAAATACAATTTAAAATTGTTTTAATAATGATATGATTTTTTGTTTAAATACTAAATTTAAAAATTTTAAGTTTCTTAATTATCTTTACTTTTTAATTTTTTTATTTAAGCTATCTAGATAGGTTTTTAATTTTTAAAGCTTTCCAATTCTTAGAACTAAAACAACCTATTCACTATTATTTATCACTATCTTTATTTTATATTTTCAAATCAATGTTTAAAATTAAAAGAATTTAAAATAATACATGTTAGTAACTAACTAGCTAAAAGTATTCCTTGCTACTAGCAGTTTGGACTTAATTTAAAGTTGACTTTTCTTTTATATAATTAATATACATTTGATTTATACATATATTTAATGTATAATTTTTTTCAATTGAAGTAGCTCGGAGTCTATAATATATGATAAAAAAATTCGCTTCCCAAATTAAACAATATAAAACACAAGCGATTTTAGCACCACTTACCATAATCATTGAAGTTTTTCTTGAAGTGGCTATACCATTTACAATTGGTGGAATAATTGATGATGGACTTAAAAATATTAAATTCGCTCTTATTTATGGTGGTGTTGCATTACTTATGGCTATGCTGTCTCTTTTAGCGGGCGGTATTTCAGGCTTATGTGCAGCAAAAGCTGGAACAGGATTTGCTGCTAACTTAAGAAATGCGCTTTTTTCTAAAATTCAGGATTTCTCATCAAAAAACATTGATAAATTCAATACTGGAAGCTTAGTCACGCGCTTAACACTAGACATCAATTACATTCAAATGGCATTTACAATGATTATTCGAATCGGTGTTCGTGCTCCTATTATGTTTATATCAGCACTTATAATGTCAATAGTACTAAATGCTAAACTAGCCTTAGTTTTCATATCAGTAATACCATTCATTGTTTTAGGTGTAGTGCTACTAGGACGCCTTGCCTTTCCTAGATTTAAAAAATTATTTGATGCCTATGACCAAATGGAAAACAGGATACAAGAAAATTTGATTGGCATTAGAGTAGTTAAATCCTTTGCAAGAGAAGACCATGAGACTAAGGAGTTTTCTAAGCTATCAAAGCTTGTATTCAATGTTACAAAACACGCAGAGAAAGTTTTGGTTTTTGCAATGCCGATTATGCAATTTATCATGTATTTGACATCAGTATTGATCATTTTCTTTGGTGGCAACATGATGATACGAGGAGAACTTTCAGACGGTGATTTTACTACATTTATCCAGTATATTGGTATGATATTAATGTCACTAATGATGATTGCTATGATTTTTGTAACTGTTATCATGAACAGAACTGCAATGGTTAGAGCTTGTGAGATATTAGACGAAAAACCAGATATTTCTGATGAAAATGCCGATTTAACACTAACACTACAGGATGGTTCGATTGAATTTGAAAACGTTTCATTTCGTTATGGGACCAGTCAAAGCAAATTGATTTTAGAAGATTTTAATTTAACTATTAAGTCTGGAGAAACTATCGGAATAATTGGTGGCACTGGCTCTGGAAAAACAACACTGGTCCAATTAATACCTAGATTATATGACACAAATAGTGGAACTGTCAAAGCTGGCGGTAATGATGTTAGAAATTATTCACTATTTAATTTAAGAAATGAAATAGCATTTGTTCCACAAAAAAATCTGCTGTTTTCTGGCACTATTAAAGATAATCTACTTTGGGGCAATCCCGATGCGACCGATGAGGAGTTACAGCTCGCCGCAAAAAGGGCTGCCGCCCACAATTTTATTATGTCATTCCCTGATGGATACAATAGTGCAATTGAGCAAGGCGGAGTAAATGTATCAGGAGGGCAAAAGCAGCGACTCTGTATTGCTAGAGCTCTCTTAAAAAAACCTAAAATTATGGTTTTTGATGATAGTACTAGTGCTGTTGATGTAACAACTGATGCTGAAATTCGTAGTTCAATTAAGGAAAACCTATCAGATATGACAGTTATCATAATTGCGCAAAGAATTTCGTCCTTATCTTCAGCTGATAGGATAATCGTAATGTCTGATGGAAAAATTGACGGAATTGGCACTCATGATGAATTACTAGAAAATAATATGATTTATAAGGAAGTGTACTGCTCGCAATTAGCTGGAAGCTCTGAATCGGAGACACAAATATGAAAAAAAGTTTCGGTGCTAAGAATAACAATATTAACTTAGCAAAAAAGCGAATCAACTCTCAAACGGCACTAAGAGTACTTAAACGTTTGGTTAGGTATATATTCGAAGCATTCCCATTTCAATCCGTTATCATTTTGTTTACTACATTAATAAGTGTTGGTGCAAATGCCTCTGGCACGTTTATGCTAAAGGAAATTGTAGAATCCATCTTGAATGTTAGAAAGGGGAATGCGGAAATTTCAACAGTTTTAATCTCTATTGCTATTTTAATTTGCATTTATTTAGTTGGTGTAATAGGTACCTTTACAACTCAGCGCCTAGCTTTAAACATTTCAGCAGGTATCATGCGCACAATGCGTGATCAAATGTTTAAACACGTTCAATATTTACCTGTTCAATATTTTGCAAGTCACGTTCACGGCGAGACAATGAACTCTTTTTCAAACGATACTGATTCACTTAGAGAAATGTTAAGTCAAGGCCTGCCACAAATGATTTCATCAACGCTTATGGTTATAGGCCTCCTTACAACAATGTTAATACTAAGTCCCGTCCTTACAACACTAGTAATTGGCATGCTAATACTCATGCTATTTGTTTCATCTTTCATAACAAAAAACGGACGGAAATATTTTATAGCGCAGCAAAGAGATCTTGCTAAGGTTAATGGGTATATCGAAGAATACGTTGAAGGACAAAAGATTGTTAATATTTTTTGCCATGAAAATACTACAAAGAAATCATTTGATGAGTTAACTGAAGCTCTAAGAAAATCAGCCCTTTCTGCTCAGTCATTTTCTAACATAATTATGCCTATTCTAAATAACATGTCATTTATTAGTTATGTTTTGACCGCTGTCGTAGGTGTTATCCTTGTAGTCAATGGTGCATTAGGTACTGACCTTGAAAAAGGTATTGCTATTATGATAGCTTTTTTGCCAGCATCGAAACAATTTTCTATGCCAATAAGCCAGTTTGCCCAGCAATTCAACTCTATCCTAACTGCACTAGCAGGGGCAGAGCGTATTTTTAATATACTAGACACACACTTAGAGCACGACGAAGGATACGTAACACTTGTAAATATCGAAGAAAATGAAAAAGGTGAATTTATTGAAACATTAGACAAAACTAATCGGTGGGCATGGCGGCATCCACACCACGATGGTAGTTTAACCTACACAGAGCTAAAAGGTGATGTTAGATTTGAATCAGTTACCTTTTCTTATGATGGTGAAAGAAATGTTCTAAACAATATTTCACTCTATGCAAAGCCTGGTCAAAAGATAGCCTTTGTAGGCTCAACAGGTGCTGGCAAAACTACCATTACAAATCTTATCAATAGATTTTATGATGTCCCTGATGGCAAAATTCGTTACGATGGCATAAATATTAATAAAATTAAGAAAACTGACCTAAGACGCTCCCTTGCAATGGTTTTACAGGATACACATCTTTTTACAGGGACAGTTAGTGATAATATAAGGTATGGTAGATTGGATGCAACTGATGAAGACGTGAAAAAAGCTGCAAAACTTGCTAACGCTGATTTCTTTATCTCACACCTACCAAATGGGTATGATACATGGCTTACATCAGATGGAGCTAATCTCTCACAAGGACAAAGACAGCTTATTAACATTGCCAGAGCTGCAGTTGCCGACCCCCCTGTTCTCATACTAGACGAGGCCACCAGCTCAGTTGACACTCGCACTGAGAAATTAATCGAAGCGGGCATGGATAGACTCATGCATGGCAGAACAGTTTTCATAATTGCGCATCGGCTCTCTACTATTAAAAATGCAAACGTAATACTAGTACTTGAAAATGGTGAGATAATCGAGCGTGGAAATCATGAAACACTTCTAGAGCAACACGGTCGTTACTATGAGCTATACACTGGCTTGTTTGAATTAAGCTAAATTTATTTTAACTTTTTAATTTTAATATTTTATAAATAAAATAGTCTAGTGCTATATTTAGATTTTATAATTTTTAAATGAGTATGAAAGAAAACGATATTTTGACAATTAAAATAGATGACATTGGAATGAATGGAGAGGGTATAGGACATACAGAAGGCTATACCTTATTTATTCCCTTTTCTTTAGTCGACGAAACTGTCGTGGTGCGAATTACTCATGTAAAAAAAAGTTTAGCTTACGGCGTTTTGAAATCAATAATTCATCCATCGCCTTATAGAAAAATTAGTGAGTGTCCCTATTTTTCTAAATGTGGTGGGTGTGATTATTTACACTTAGACTACTTAAAGCAGCTTGATTATAAAAAAAACGCGCTATCCTTAAGTTTAAATAAAAGCATAACTAACTTGTCTTTAAAAATTGATGATGTTATTCCATCTCAAAAAATACTATATTATAGAAACAAGATTCAACTACCTTTTGGAGTGCATAACAAGGTAGCAGTCCTTGGGTTTTTTCAAGAAAAAACACACCAGGTAGTTCCTATTAAAAATTGCATACTACACGGGGATTGGGCGGAAAAGCTAATTTTGCTAGTTTTAGCCTTTGTCATAAAAACAAAACAAACTATTTTCAATGAAAAAACCGCCTCTGGTACCATGAGATATCTAATTGGCCGATACATAGACAATATATTATCTGTTACACTTGTAATAAACGCTGATTACCTAAAACAAATTGATATATTAGTAGAAAGTTTAAAATCTGCGTTTGGGCCATTTACAACACTACATTTGTCTATAAATAAAAAACAAAACAATATTGTGTTAGGTGATAAAACCATTGACATCTTAGGAAAAAAGCAAATGATTACAATTTCAGGTATAAGTCTTGAGTTAAGTCCAAACTCCTTTTTTCAGGTAAATGACTATATTCGAGAAAAGTTATACGATAAAATTATAAAAAATATTTTACTAACTGAAAACCCAATTGTAATTGACGCATTTGGTGGCGTAGGGCTCTTAGGGGCAATGCTCGCAAAAGCAAACGCTAGAGTTTACACTATTGAAATAATGCCCGATGCGGTTTTGGACAGTAAAAAAATGTTCAAATTAAATAACATAGAAGCTGAGCATTTATTAGGGGACACAAGCGTTAAACTACCTTTACTACTTACTCAATTAATAAACTCGGGAGTAAAAACAATTAATCTTATTTTAGACCCGCCTAGAAAGGGAATTAGCGATGTTTTAATATCGTCACTTTTGAAAATTAAAAATATTTCCTTATCTATTTATTATATTTCTTGCAATCCTGCTACCCTTTCTAGAGACTTAGCACTTCTCCTTCCAACCTATTCTATCGAATTTATTACACCATTTGACATGTTTTCGCAAACTAGACATCTAGAGACATTAGTTAAACTAAACTTGTATAAATAGATAAAACTTAATGCATTAAATTTTAATTTTTAAATTTTTAAATTTATAACACTAATTGAAATAATTTTTTAGCATGAAATTAAATTTAAAATATTTTAAATTTAAAATATTTTAAGTTTTTAATATAGTAAAAAAAGACTAGTTAACTAGTCTTTTTTTTCTAAGTTTAATAAATTAAAATTAATTTTAATTTGCTAGTATTCTTTTTTTGAATTTAGATCTTATTGTAGCAAAGATCAAAATCAAAACTATACCTACGAGTACACCGATTAAAACACTATATAGAATATAGCTATATGACAAATCGTTATTAAGTTCGATAACAGCAACACTTGCATCATAGTTGATTGCTAATTGATCGGGGATTACAACCTTAACTACAATCGGGCCCTTACCAGCACTTAAGAAAATATTGCTAGATTGTAGCTCGCCACCGTTAATACCATATAATGCACCATCAATCTTGTCAACTATAACCACACCGTCAACAATAGAAACTGTAGGACTGAGTGCGCTCTTTTTAATTTCAAAGCTTTTTTCAATTACACTGCTTTCATAGTACGGATTAGTGATGTATGCCACAGCAGTATATGTTCCTGCATTAATTGGTGCTTCGATTTTATTTCCAGACTCATAATATTCATAACTAACATTAAATGCGTAGCCATTCGGAAGGGTTTGTGCACTTATTTTAACTGGCTTTGCCATTCCATCATATATGTAGTCTCTAATTTCAAAGGTGACCCCTGAAATTGTTCTTGGGCTAATTTCTAGTTCAAAGTGTCCAGTTCCTGAGAAGTTTGGATCTAGAACTATAATATTAACTAAATATTGCCCTATTTCGATGCATCGGTCAATTTGTACACCGTTAGATAGCGAATATAAAACAGCAGTATCAACATAGTAATTATCATTAACTTCATTTTTTAGTTGATAGCCTAAAGACTTAGCGTTTCCATCATAGACATAATTTAATGATGCGCTATCTGGATATACAGTGAGCGGCATTGGTGTTACTTCGAATTCAAAGTAATATGAAATGCCATTATATTCATCACCTAATGAATAGTTAACGTTTGTAGGTTCTACTAATGCTCTGTAACTACCAACATTAATAACATCCTTTGCAGTGACAAACCTGATTCCATCAAATCGCTCGTATTTAACGCTTATAGGAACTATTGCGGTGCCAAAACTTGCTTTAAAGGTAGGTGCTAAACTTTGCGTTGTATAAATATAACTGTTTTTACTAGGCAAGTCTAGCTCAGCCATTACATAGTTAATAATTAGTGTTGCTATAATAGTTTTACTTTGATAATTACTAGCCTTAATCGTGGCCTCAACCTTATATGTACCTGCATTAATTATTGATGAAACCTGTGAGCCAGTAGAAGAAAAATATCGATACTCGACATCAGGATTATCTACAGGATTTAAATCAAGATCGGTAATGGTTGAACGATTAACTGTTAATCTTATTTCATCAGCACGGTAATTAATTGAATAGATACCACCAGCACTTACTTCCATAAATGATATGTTTCCAAACATTTTTGCGCTAATTTTAATTAGGAACTCGCCACCGCCAGTATAATTAGGATCAATTACAGTAATAACTGCTATATAGTCTCCGATATTTATAGGTGCCGATTCGAGCTCAAATCGTGATGGGCTGAGATAATATTTAACATCATAAATGATAGATGAAAAGTCAGCTACATAGTCAACCGATGTAAAGTCAAATGAAGTTATTTCATGCTCAAATCCATCATATAGATTATCAAGCTCTGTTTCAGAATTAGAAATTGCGCTTATTTCCCTTTTAACAATGCTAAACTCTACATCTTGAATATACACATCAGTCGAAAAATCAAAATTGCCGTCTATGATTCTTAAACGAGCGATATAATTACCAACGCTCTTGGGGTTTTCAATAGGCAATCCATTAAGTAGATAGGACACTGTATAGTGCACATCTTTGTTAATTTCATGTGAGATTTCATGGTCTGCGCTAACGGATATTTCAGGCACACTATTTAAAACGTTAACATCATACTTTTTAATTAGTCCAGATTTTGTCACATTAAGTTTTGCAGGAATAATACTAAAAGTTACAGTGTCAGTAAATGGTACAAAGTAAGGATGTACTATCGAAATATTAAATTGATACGTACCTACATCAATCTTATCTTCGGAAGTTACTCCTACTATTGAAACTACAGGTAATGTGGAAATGTCATCTGGAATATTTTGAATTTCAAGCTCTGGAGCTAGTCCCCATCCTGTATAATTCTTTTTTAGAGTATACGACACGATGAATGAGTTTTCGTTTATAAATAGTTGAAGTGTTGATTTTCCACTATAATTTTTCTCATTAACAGTGATCTGCCATGAATAAACTCCCTTCTCGATACATTCTGTTACAACATTTTGCAAGGAATCTAAAATTATAATATCAACATTGAGATTTGCATATTCGCTGGTTCCATACATTAACCTATATTTCAAAGATTTAGCTGTTCCATCGTAACCAGAAATATTAGAGTCAGCTACTAGCTGAATTGTAAGTAGTCGCTTTGAGACAGTAACTTCTAAGTCATAATCATAAGAGTCATTAGTGAATTTAAAGTTAGTGTTATTGGATTTTATATTTAATTTATAATATCCAGCATCAATTATTTTTTCGTGAGAAATTGCTACATAACTATCTTCTAAATTTTCCTTATACATATAATCAGTGAGCGTAACACTAAAGGTTGGTGGGATTACAAGAAAATTGGTAGCTACATATGTTAGTGCTAAAGACACTTCTTCCCCACTATAATTAAATGTGGTATTAGCTCGAATTGAGACTGTAGTAGGTGTTATAGTTAGATATAATACAAACTCAATGTTTTCATAGTTAGGATTTCTAAATTGAACTTCGTATCTATATTCACCGACATTAACAATGGTCGCATTTGCATTCATGGCACCGTTAGCATTATACTTAGTAAAAATAACGGAGCTCTTAGATAAGCCAAATCGTGCCTCGCTTTGTAAGTAGTCCTGATCAAATCTAACATCAAAGGCATGGTTACCACCTGTGTAGATCTCGGATATATTTGGATCTAAAAAGATGGACTCTACCGTGTGTGGAGAAGCAAGAATGTTATCAAAGAATATTTTTGTAGTGTCATAAATTCGTTTAGTTATTACTAGCTCACCACCTTCATCACCAGCTTTGATTATGTAATTGTCTCCACCAGCTAGAGCTATTGAAAATTTTACTTCATATGTCCCATTATTTGCAAAAGCAGAAACATATGTGCCGCTCCCACCTTTCACTCGATACTCTTTGTAGATATAGGAACTGTACGCTACACCATTATATGAGGTTTCGTTTAGAGACATTGATTTGGCCTCGACAGTAACATGTAAATATTCTCCAGTATATTGCTGTAATGTGTTAGTTACAGTAAGTTCTAAAACCATAGGAGTTATTTCAAATGCGTAAGATAGAGCTGAGACAATTGTATAATCGCCACTGAACTCATCAGATAGAGAAACAATTGTTGTATATTTTCCGACGTTTATTGAGGATTCAATACTTTCATCAGAAATTGTTTTAAATGTCAAAGTGTAACCAATATCATCGAATCCGTTAGCATCAGATATAACAAAAACAGGAATAATTGCATTATGGTTGTAGATAAATGTCATTGACAGCGGAGGTGTGATAGTTGCGTCCGCTTTCACAATTGTTAAAATTGCATCGCCGTAACCATAATTTAGAGTATCTGTAAAGTAGTCATTTCCAGTAAGCGAAGCATATACATAATAAACACCAACATGAGATGGGATCTGAGTTACTGGATTTCCTATAACACCATCAGTTACTTTACTATAATAGTATGTGATGTCGATTTCATCATAGAGAGCGGTTATACTATTTAGCTGATCTGACTTTAATTCAAAGGAATGTGCATCTCTGTCATAAATTGTTGTATATGTCCATTCAGTATTGTCTTGAGCTATAAAGTCTAATGGAT
Source organism: Christensenellaceae bacterium (assembly GCA_031288735.1). Taxonomy (GTDB): domain Bacteria; phylum Bacillota; class Clostridia; order Christensenellales; family DTU072; genus JAITQU01. The sequence continues at coordinate 10,674 of JAITQU010000184.1, read as the reverse complement.
CGTAAGTATTGCCATAGGTGCGCTTTAAAAGGGTGAATTCGCTTTGTGACTCCCCTTCGTCGATATAATAATTACCATCAATATCAATGGTTGCTATGTAGACGTTTGCAAGAGTAACCCCAGGAATACTGAAAATTCCATTGGTAAAGGTAGCTTCTGTATTAGCGTTAATAACATCATCTTGATTTTTAATTCTATACTCAACTGTGAAATTAAAGCTAGAAGCACCTAGATAGGCTGCGTAAGCATTCAATTGATGTGAAAATGAGATATTTATAAATTTCAAGATTGGCGTGTTCAATTGAGAGTTTTGTACAACTTGAGTGATTTCTGAGTAAACGGTCACCAATTGAATTTTATTTATTTCTAAAACGCCATCTACAGTCTTATTTTCTAAATATTTATTGGATATAAATGCTCTTATATGGTAAGTGCTAGCATTAACTACAGAATTTGTTTCTTCAGTCCTTTCTAGATCTGAATAGAATTTATATGAAACTGTGTATGGGGATAGATCGTTAGTGTTGTAAACTTCAATTTCTGGTAGTTCGAAAAGAGCTATTTCTGACTTTCTGTCTGTATAGTTAAAATCAAGAGAAATTGTGTTATTAGAAGAGTTATCAAAATAAGCTTCAGTATCAGTTAGAGTCTTATACTTAATTGTAAAATTAAATTCATTTGTGATGGTGGAAGCAAGACTATAATTATTATCATTTAGAGAAATTGTTAATGTGTAACTACCAGGCTGTGACACAGTATCTATCATTTCTTGGGATAGATCTTTGAAGTAGTTATCAGCTACAGTCTCGCCAACTCTTAAAATAGGTTCGTATGAATAATCAAGTATAACATTAGGATGATATTTGACAGTGCTACCACCCACAACATATACATAGATATGAACGGTTGGATCAGGGGCAAAGCCATATCCACTGTATGTGTACTCTTGATTGTCACCAGAATATCTTAATTCGGTAATTACTAGCTGTCGTATTTCAAAATTGACAGTATCGTTTGAAAAATTATAGTTACTAGAGTAAGTAGTTTTAATTTCGGCAGTAATAGAATAGAAACCAGTATTAATAAAATTATCTATTGTACCACTAGTTACATTAAATATAATATTGCTACCAATCGTTAGATCAGATGCACCATTATGTCCTATATAAAGAGATATATTTTGCGTATTGTCACCACTAGGGTTGTACAAGTAATAGTAACCGCTTTGATCCTTGAATGTGTTCAATTCTAGGGTTACCTGTCTTTTTGTAATATTAACAGATAGATCTATAGAATCTATATTGTAATTTCCTATATCTAAGCCAGTTAGCGTGATGGTTAGTGTTTTTGAATATATACCAACATCAGGATATTGAACAGTAGTTTCATCCCATTCGAAGCTAACATCATCGCTACCTTGAACATTATTAAGAGTCCCACCATAGGGGGTGAAACCAGTAGTTCCATCGTATTCTCTAGTTTGAGAAGGAATCGATGTTACACTAAGCTTTCGAATTGTTATGACGTATGTCTTTTCGATATCGCTAAACTCGATTGAATAGTTAATCTTAAGAAATCCTGCGTCACCATTATCTAGTTCAAGTGATCCTAGATTAATGACATACTCTCCTATATTTTTTATACTTCCATTAATTTCATTCACCCCTAATGCCCCGCTAAAACCAGGGATTTCATTATTGACTGCATCTGAGCATGTAAAGTCTGAAGTACCTAGAGAAATGTTTTGTGCATTATATATTTTACCTAGGTTGCTTTTTGGTGTAATAACTAGTATGTATGGTATAATTGTGAACACTTCTGTATCTACTAACTCTAATACATAATTTTGAGCTAAGAAATCATCAGTGTTGTCTTTTAATGATAATGATTCAAGGTTATAATCATAAGTGGAAACATCATTGCCTGTCGTTCGAGAAAGTAAGCCAGTAAATGCAGGAATCTCATCGTTTCCTGTTTGGTTTTTCCCAGCCAAATGATTACTATATCCATACGTTATTTCATTATCAATATCACCATAAGTTTTTTTCTGATCTGAATCGGGTGTGATATAGATCACATGAGCTAAAATGCGACCGTTTAATGTTAAATTTGTAGGTGTTATATAGTTTTTCGCGTCACCACCACTACTAAAATTAAAGGTGAAATTTGAAACATTAATAGGTACTGAAGTAGCAACATCTTTTGAGCTGTAGACAGCTTGAAGGGAGGTTATAGTAATTGCTTCGCCGTTTTCCATGCCAGATATGGATAAATGCTCGTTTTGTACAAGAGTGATAAGTAGTGTATTAAATCCATCATACGTTTTTGTAATAGGCGATTGTGTAGTTAAGCTCACTGCAGTTAAGGTCTTTTTCGAAATACTCCAAGGGGATGAAATTGTCCCTGAGATTACATAATTAGATGAAAGCCCTGATCCATTAGTTAGAGCGTCCACATAAACAGTGTAATCGCCAGCATTAGTTTGAGCGCCCCCTTTTAAATTAACACCTAGAGTTTCACTCCCAACACCAGTTTGAAGGGCACTAACGGTTGCAGTGACATATTTAGTACTACCGTTGTATGTGTGACTCAATCCACTCCAAGTAACTGCTGTTATTCCTTTTTTGTTAATTGTGAAAATACTAGCTTTGAACTTAAGAGTATAATTACCTGCTAAAAATGCATCATTGTCAGCTAACTCAAATGTGCTATTTGCTACATCATATTGTCCAGCGTTCTCTCCAACCGTCCTTATGAAAACACCAGTATGTTTGGGCGTCTCTGCGGATAAATTACCAATATAAGTATATTGAGTAATATCGGGATCCCCTTCACCATAAGTTTTACTTAAATTTTTTGCAGAAATTTCTATTTCTCGTCTTGTGATCTCAAAAACTGTTGTGCTCTTAATTTGAAGATTATAGTTACTAGCAATAAAATTTCCAGATGCATTGTCAATTAAAGTAATAGCTGTAATATACAATGAATAATTGGCTACATTTTCGCCTGTACCGCGAGAAAATGCACCTGTTACTGTAGGAGTCTCTCCATTAACTTCTCCACTAAAGACATAGGTAGCGGGTGCAAAAAGATCAGATGGATCTCCTTCCCCATATATTTTAGTGTTACTACCATCTTTAGGGGCTACATACACGATGCGTTCTGTAATACTAGCATTGTTAAAGGTTAGTGTTGAATTAACAGTGTAATTAAAATTGCTTGGGTTGTAATTAGTAGTTCCGCTTATAAGTGCTCCAAATGTTACAGTCACAGAACTTGCGGTGGTTACATTTTTACTGTTATATTGGGCTCCAATAGTTACGCCTAATATTTCTAGGGCTAAAGCTTCTTTAATGGTATTATTTGACTCATCATCAATGCCTTGTAATGAATAATGAGTGCCACGGACGAATGTAAAACTTGAATTAGTAGAACCATCATATGTTTTCGTTATAGAAGCGTCTTGATTAATTATTTGATTTATGGAAATCGTCCTAGGGCTCACTATGTATTTATATGAATTCGTTTCATCGTAACTAAGAATATAATTACTTTCTAAAAATCCATCATTGTCTTTTAACTCCAGATTACCTTTGATTACATGATATGCCCCTACATCCTTATAATTAGAATTAGAGCTTTCTCTCATGAGCCCAATAGTATTATTAAAGCCAGGGATTTCACCACTTACGTTGTTTGTGTATTCAATATTACTATCATTTAAGGAAATTATTAAGGCATCATATACCTTATTTAAGGTTGAAGTCTTTGGTTTAACATAAATATATCTTTGATCAATACGCCAATTCTGTGTAAGTGTTCCAGTTAAATAATAGTTATTAGCATTTCCTGTAGCACTACTTAAGGTACTAACAGTTGCAGTATTGTAAGTATTAACAGGGGTAGCGTTTGTTGCAGTATTGCCTGTAATATTAACAATTAATGTTTCGGATCCAACTCCAGTTGAAACTCCTGCTGTAACAGTTTTCAGAGTACCATCATAAGTTAGGTTATTGTAATTAGAAAAAGTCACTGCTAATCCTTTTTTATTAATAGTAAACACTACTCCAGTTATGAAACTAAGTGAATAGTTTGTAGCTAAAAAATTTCCGTTATCTGAAAGAAGTAAAGTGTCTTGTAGTATGTTATAAGTAGTTGCATCTTCTCCAGCTACTCTTTGAAGTGCTCCAGAAAATGCAGCAATCTCACCATAGCCAGTTTGAGAGACGTCTTTTGCAAAAATGGACGGGTCAGAATCGCCGTATGTTTTGTTTTGTCCAGTGACGGGCGTTACTGTAAGTACCTTTTTATTAATAGTAAACAATACTCCAGTAGTGAAATTAAGTGAATAGTTTGAAGCTAAAAAAGTTCCGTTATTTGAAAGAAGTAAAGTGCCTTGTATTATTTCATAAGTTCCTGCATCGTGGATAGTCGATTTTTCTCTCTTAAGCACTCCAGTAAAGCCAGCACTCTCACTATCGACAGCTGCAGAGACGTCTTTTTTAAAATCGGACGGGTCAGAATCGCCGTATGTTTTGTTTTGTCCAGTGACGGGCGTTACCGTAAGTGTTTTTTTATTAATAGTAAACACTACTCCAGCTATGAAGCTAAGTGAATAGTTTGAAGCTAAAAATCCTTCGCCATTTGAAAGAAGTAAATTGCCTTGTAGTATGTTATAAGTAGTTGCATCTTCTCCAGCTGCTCTTTGAAGTGCTCCAGAAAATGCAGCAGTCTCACCATAGCCAGTTTGAGAGACGTCTTTTGCAAAAATGGACGGGTCAGAATCGCCGTATGTTTTCTTTTGACCAGAAACGGGCGTTACCGTAAGTGTCTTTGGTTTGATAGTAAGAGACTTTTCTGCACTAGATAGCTCTAGAGTATAGTTACTAGCAAAAAATGGATTATTATCTTTAGCTTTGAACGTGGTAGACATTGAAATTGGATAAGTACCAACATCTTTTGAATCGTCATTTCTTACGAGTACGCTTTCAAAGCTAGGAGTTTCCTCATCCACAGCACCAAATGTAGTAAATGTAAAAGTAGGGTCTGTATCGCCATATGTTTTTTCTTTGTTATCTGGTATTACCGTAAGTGTCTTTGGTTTGATAGTAAGAGACTTTACTACATTAGATAGCACTAGAGTATAGTTACTAGCAAGAAATGGATTATTATCTTTAGCTTTGAACGTGATAGGCATTGAAATTGTATAAGTACCAACATTTTTTGAAGCGTTATTTCTTACAAGTACGCCATCAAAATTAGGCGATTCCCCATTCGCTGCACCAGATGTAGTAAATGTAAAAGTAGGGTCAGTTTCGCCATATGTTATTTCTTTGTTATCTGGTAATACCGTGAGTGTGGCTTTAGTTATATAAAGCCTGGCTTTTTGATAACCACTTTGCAAAACTCCGTGCGATGGTAAAGAGGTTAATGAACCATTATTAATGGCACTAGAGTTGAACATTACATAACCACTGCCATTTTTATTTTGAGTATCATAGACTTCATAGTAATAATATTGGCTCGTCACATTTTTTTGAGTCATTGTATAGCCAGTAGTGAAATTAAATATAACATTTGAGGCTTTTTGGGCATAGTCGGAGCCAGTGTATTCACTTTCAAATATCTTTAGAGTTGAAATTCCAGAAAAACTGGAGGGATAAGTAACAGTACTGCTTAGTGTGGGATTTTCATATACAGGAATATAATAGAATATTACATTTATACCATCGTATGTTTTCGAATAAGTTCCATTATTCGAAATATCTGTTTTATTTCCAGTTGTTCCATTCTGGTATTGTAGCTGAGTACTTGTAGTTTTCATCATAGCATACAGCTGCGGGAATGGACCAAGCGCAATGTCTTTCCATTGGGAAGTTAGATCTTTATCATATAGAAATGTTAAACTACCTAAAGTATTGAAGCCAGAGAATATTAATTGTGGTTGTGCTAACTTATAGTACAAAGTAAGATGTCCGCCCTTAATATTAGTTATTACCTCTTCATTTATTGAAGGAAGTAAATCTGTACCTAAATTTACAGACCCAAACCTTTCACAATTAGTTAAAGATACTCCTCCTCCTCCAGCTAGTATACCAATCCAAGGTGAATCAGTGGATACACCAGTACTTGGGACAAGTATAGTCGAAGAAGTCGCAGTTGAATCCTTTAATATACCTTTAAGTGTTGATATCATGTTACTTTGAATAATAGTGGTTGCAGTACTAATATTGTCTAGTCCAACTACGGTTGACATGTTTTGCTTAACATAAACATTTTGTGCAGTAAAATTAGCCCCACCATTGGCTTTATACCCTAACAGTAGACCTGCGGGATTTTTAGCAGCTATAGTTAGAGAGTGCGCAAGTGGACTATATGTGTTTGAAGCTAAAATATGTCCGCCGAATGTGTATAGTAGGCCGTTGATATTGAGATTAACAGCAGCGGTAGATGAATTTGAGCCCACTGCACCTGCGACTGCACCTGCCGTAATCTCAGTATAATTCGAACCAGCATATATAGTACCTAGTCCGTTAATTTCACAATTAATAATGTTTGTTGTAGTAAGAGTACCTGAACTTGTAACTTCACCTATAAACCCACCAACTCTTGCTCTTCCTTTTGATGTGATTACTCCTGTTAGTGAAGTATCTGAGCGGCCCACCATTCCATATACAGCTAGTCCTTTTCCGCTTGCTATATCGACTCTCGAATTGATTATTGTTCCACCAAATGATGTCCCAGCAATTCCACCTAGAGTTGAGCCAACAGCTCCAATGTAACCAGCTGTACCAGGGGCTGTATGTGCGTTTGCAGATAAAATTTGAGCGTTAATGTTCACATTAACATTTTCGATGGTGCCACCATTTAAACACCCCGCTATTAAGCCTATGGAATTTTGATATGAATTAGTTGAACCAGAAGTTAGCGTAAATCTCATATATGTGCTTACTTCGAGAGTGAGATCTTTAATTGTACCTTGTAGATTGGCACTCAAAAATCCATGATAAGTTGATACAACAGGATCAGTATTATTAATCCATGCTATGTTATCAGTTGCTGAATCGGGATTATTAACGCTTAATTTATATGTTATTGTTTTGCCATTTCCATAAAGGGCTCCATTAAATATCGAAGCTTTTCCATCACTATGGTTGGAAATTCCAACTTCAATAGGTTGGCTAAATTCAGCTGCGATCCCATCACTTCCTGTGACACTTATATCATTTTTTAAATATACAAGACCAGATTGAGTACCATATTTACCAACGTTACTATAAAGCTCCTTTGCTGTAGTTATTGCAGTAGGACCTAATATTTTTAATTCAGCGCAAGCTAAATAACTATTAAATGCTTCTACTGCTCTTAGAACAACATATCGTGCAGTATAAATTTTTCCAAAGTTAGCTTCACGCTCTCCCCCCGAGTCGCTCCATGTTTGGTTTTCCACAATTTTTATAAAATGGTCGCCCCAAGTACCATCACCAATACTTAGCATCCTAGCATCAGCTTTGGTTAAATATCCGAGGCTTAGTTTTCCAAGATATATGTCATACTTTGAAATATTTCCATTATTTTGACTATTCCGTTGCCAATACTTTAGTCCACTTACAAGTCTTTCACTACCAAGATCCATAATGATATAGTGATATTTCATTTCCGCTACATTATTTCCCACATAAATATATGAATCTGATGTTCCAGGATCTCTTGCAACTATCGCTGAATAGGTAGAAGAATTTACTCGACCTTTAGTAGTACCATTATAAAATGAATGAAACCAAATATTATAATTTGAGGCGTTATCATTAATTCTAGCAGCGGACTGGTCATCGCCATTCTCAACCCCATCTGGTGCAAATGCTACCTTTGTATCTTCAGTACCTTGATATACTGATTTTGAAAGACTGGCAATAGTGTCCGATAAAACTCCCTCTTGATTTATATTTTGAGCTTCTTTTCCAAGTATTCGGAGCTCATCTATTATTCCAATCCCCCAGCGTCTATCATCAGTTATTCTTAATACAACATATCTTGCACTAACATAGTTATCAAATGTAATGAACTCGGCCTTTGTGGCATCGTATGAATTTAGCTCAGTTGAATTCTTTGAAAACGATTTTTGAACGGTAAAATTATTTATATTTGTAAAAAATGATGCTTCTAATTTAGCAGGATTATTAGGATTTGCACTCGTAAGCACATTTCCAGACAATATATGCGAATCTGTAGAATCCCAGCGTCTATAGAAAACAACCTGTTTTACAGGTTTAATGCTTCTTAAGTCGATAACAACATACCTATAAGTATTTGCTGAGCCTTCATATTTTGTTGCTTTATCACCAGTAAAATCACCATAATTATTTGTGCCATTTGTAGCATTATCCGACCCTGCAGTCGCCGCTGGATGGTAAAATTCAGGAATTGTAACACCCGGCTTAATTCCTGCAATAGAACCATAGGTATTTCCTAAGTTATTGCAGTAAGGCGCAAAGGCAATATCGTAATCATCGTAGTAGTAACTATAAGTAGAACCAGCTTCAGTATTATAAATGTCAGTTTCTACATCCTTAGTGCTACCAAATAGTCTAAGCTCTCTTATACAAAAAACATTTATTATATTTATATTATTTACATCATCGTCGTTGTACCGATCTCTTTGACGACCGAAATCCATTGTTATTGCTACGTATCGAGTAACTACCATCTCATCTAAGGTAACATCGCGTATAGCACCTGATAGTCTTTCAAATGTAAACGCTTGGCGCTTCGTAAAACTTCCATTCGTTCTCATATTTTGATAAAACCCTTGTGGTGGATGACTTTCATTATATCCTGAATCCGTAGTTGTATAAACCGTAAAACCCATTATTGATTCATAAGCTACAGTATTAGAAGCATTTGAACGAGATGCCATATAAATTCTTGAGAATGCTTTAGGAGAACCTAAATCTAGGATAATATAGCTCCAGTTTGGATCATCAACTGTATATTTATCGCCTATTCTATAATCATCATAATATTTAACATGTCCAGGTAGTGGCGTATGATCTAGTCCCGATTCTTGTCCGCCTTTCACATTTTTTCCTGGTGCAGTATGATAAAAGTTGCCTTCACTAGAGTTTGGAAGCATTTGAGTTATATAATAATTACCACTACCGTCTCCATAATTATTAGGCGCATATGCCACTGTATAATCGACATACTCTATAAAGTTTGTGTCAAGAGTGGCAGCATTTGTGACATTTGTTTGTAAGGAAAGTAAAGCAATTGCGCATAAAATAACAATAAACGCTAAAGTCACAATTACCAAGAGACTTTTATGTATGTTATTGTTTAAATTTTTAATTCTTTGCATAGTTAACCTCCACCAAACAGGGAAGAAATTTTAAAATTTATTAATAAATTGTTTTAATTATTTATTAATTTAATTTTGAAAGCTATTGAGCACTTTTATTATACCATTTATTATTGTTTCTTTCTTGTATTTAAGATACATTTATTTGATAACCTGTAATTTTTATTTAGCTTAGTTACCAAAGTCTTCTTGTATTTTTGCTTTTGTTTTATGTTTTAGAGAAATTATAACGCCTGAGACTATGATTAGTACACCTATTGCACTTCCTAAAATTATAAGCCATAAATAGCTAGGTTCTCCTTCGAGTGTAAAGGGAGTCTCAAACTCTGAGCCTTCATAGCTTTCATTTCCTATATAGGACACCTTCATTGTATAATTGCCAGGCTTTAGTTCGTGTAGATTTGTATAAGTTTTCCCATTTGAACTAATGAAGACAATAATAATTGATCCACTAGTCTCAACCATACGTATCCCAGACAAAACATTTGGATCAATACTCCCTTCGTTTTTGCCTATTGGGGCATTGGCAGTGATCTCAGTTTTTCCTTTTTTTACACTCAAGCTAATATTTCCTTTCTCTGTTTGATAATGCACATCATCAATAGGGAAAAATTCCCAGGCATAAGAATTATCCCCAACTCTCAAGCTTTGGCTTCCTTCAAACTTAACAGTTCCTCTCCCCAAATAATCTAAAAGCACAGGCATGCTGTCACCATAAAAGAGAGTTTCACTTGAACTTAATATAATATCGCTTTCATTTATATTGTGCTTCCCTGGAAGAATAGTAAGTTTTGCAGTCAATGAAACATCAATGTAATTAGCCTTTTTAAGCGTTGCTGTAATCTCGTATACGCCAATCTCTTTAAATGTAGTGGTAGGCGAATAAGTATCGACAGCACCCTCAAATTTTCTTGACACCTCAAATACATGATAATCATTATTATAATATACAGTTCTATCAATAAACACATTGCTATCCTTTGGCATTTCAATTTTGTTTATTAAGAAAGTTTTTCTAGACAACTGTGCATCGAATATATAATTGTGTTGATCAGGCCCCGTTAGCATTTCAATTCGTACAGTAAAATATCCAACGTTAATGTTGTCACCATAATAAGTTGTATTAAAACCTATCTCATCTCCAGAAATTACGTTTGTGGCAAGTATTTCTGGTTTCTTTTCCGTTCCATCATAGTTAGCGTTAATGCTACCAATACTAAATGATATAATTCGAGGACTGATGACATAATCTGTGGGTCTATAAAGCTTGAGTAAATAATTGTCAGCTTTAGATACGGATTCAATACTAAGAGTAC
>JAITQU010000160.1 GCA_031288735.1 Christensenellaceae bacterium | reverse complement strand
TCGAATCATCGTAAAGACTTCCTCAAAAGCAGAGTAGACGGATAGAACGTTACGATGTGGTATGCATTGAGGACTTAATTATGCGGGGAATGGCGCAATCTTAAATTTTGGAGAAGCGTATCTCAACGGCTGGGGAATGTTTAGGTTTCTCGGATACAAGTTGACAAAACAAGGAAAGTTCTGACGATTGATAAGGGGTTTTCGTCCTAAACTGTGCATGTATGTGGCTATGTAGCGACAGATTGACATTAAGGGCAGGTCGTGGACATGCGAAAGTAGTGGTGCACATCAGCATAGAGACATCAACTAAGCCGCAACATTCGGCGCGAATGGCATCGAATACTCACCTCATAGCGCATTACATCGAACCGTGGGACGCACGGGGGATAGCGGGGTTAAACATCCTGCCGTGAGTTTGAGTTCCCAAGAAGACCCCGACTCAAACGCGTAGGCGTTAGTCGGCGGGAGTACGTCACTTAAACACCTTGAGAAACAAGCAGAGACAGTGTTAATCTTTTCATCGTATCAGCCTTCGATATATGTCCCTATATTTGCTTTAAAAACTTGTATATCGTATTGCTGTTCTACATTAAGGCAAGAAAAAATATCTTTGCTATCTTATAAAAACTGACTGAAATCAGCCATTATTTTCTAAGAGGGGGGATGAAATCGACTCTTGCATTTTGAAATCAACTTTACAAATCTTTTTTTAAACGTATTATGCATTTCTTGTTTGCTAGTTGGTAGCAACCCCGTAAATCTCTCCAATATTAATAGATTTATTGGGATCGTGAGAACTCAAAACAATATTAGCATTTAAAGTGGAACAGTCAGATGCAATATTTACACAAAAGGTTTTCCCAGCAATAGAGCCAGCGTATACGTTTCCAAGCGTTGACAGCTCAATTGTACTTAAATACTCTGATTTATCTATTAGCATTCTAGTAGTTGATTGTGGGAGGGAGTATTTACCTTGGCCTATTATACCGCCAACATAGACATCAGCACCATCAGTTATTACTTTCATGTTTGCAGAAGATGAACTGCAAGAAAGATTATAATCTTCGAGTATTCCAGCGATACCTCCAATAGTTATAGGTGTATATTTATCGCCACCAAGTGAATTAACAAAAATAGAGCCTGAGCCTTTCAGATTTATGCCTGTATAAAGGCCATAAGTTAGCGGATATAATGGGTCATTGCCAGATATTCTAGCTGCTATGCCACCAATGATGACTTCATCAGCATCGGTAGGAAGTAAATTTTGAATTAGTGTAATTGCCCCAAAATTATCACAATTTTCTAGGATTTCATTTTCAACAATACCTGCTATGCCACCAATGTATGACTTGCGACCTATTGCAGTAATTGAAATGTTGATATTTGAAGTGCAGTATGAAATAGTAGGAAGACTAGATTTGGATTCTAAAATTGTATTGAATTTTTCAGCATATAATTGCCCAAACAAACCACCTATTGAATTTTCAGCACCATCAGTAGAGATAGTTATATCACCATCAACAAAATTGTCAATATAGTTTGATTCCTCTGAGATATGTGCAATGCCACCAAACAATCGACCAGAAAATGCTCCAGAGATTTTTAGTCGTAGTCCACATATAAAAGAATTTTTAACTACTGAAAACAATCCACCGTTTTTAATATCTTGTTTTGTAATTTTGAGATAATTGCCGTAATAGCTACAATTTGTTAAAGACGCTTGGAAGTCACTAGACAGTTCAATGTCAGCGGTTTGAATATATGTAAGATTGGAATTTGATGCTAAAATGGCACTCTGGTTATCTACAAGAATTGGGTTTTCTAAAGCATCGATTTTAAAAACAGCAACTATACGATTCTTGTATGCAAAACTAATGCTAGCTCTACCAGGTGTCCTACTATACACTTGTAAACCTTTGACAATAAAGTTTTTGTTATCAGTTGCTATAGTAAAATCATCAATGCTAATTCCATTTGTCCAATCCTGATTTAGAATGGAATATGATTTTCCAACAGGAATCCCGTAATAAAAAAAGCTCTGACCAGAAAAAACATAATTATTATTTGGATTATCCAAGGCAAAGACTATGCCAACAATACCTAATACAATTGCAAGCGTGCAAAAAAGAGCAATTAAAACTAATGTCAAACGCTGTTTTGGATGAAGCCGTGGTTTCATTAAATACTCGCTTTGGAAGTTTGTAGTTTTAGACATCCTACGCTCCTTTATTTTAACAACGGATATTACATTTAAATATTTTGAAAAAACAAAAAGCATTTAGTTATCACGTTTAAAAAACGATAAAAGAAAAAATTGAGCTATTAACGCATTTAGAAAATTAAGTTGATTCATTAAGCGATTGTTTGTTTATAAGTGTCATTTTATTGACAGGCATGCAGAAACAAATTCCATTTGCTGGTGACGCAACTCCTAATTTTTGTGGCAGGACTTGCATTATGTTCTCAGCGATTTCACTACTGACAAGACTAATAACAATTTCTTTTTCAGGCTCATATTGAATGCTTAATAATGTCTTTTTTGCATACGATCCAGCAGTACCACGAGCATTAATAATTGTTGCGCCTTGAGATCCACATTTTCGTATTATATCAACAACTTCATCCTCAAAACCCGCATTAACTATGACAAATAATGCTTTCATTTCAATTATATCTTCCATATTTTTGCCTCTTTATAACATTTAGTAGAAAACTAAAATCTCAGGGTCTAATCTTACAAGATTGTGTAAGTTAGGTATTTTGTAAGAAATAGAACTAGCACCTTCTGATAAAATTACTTACTTTTTTAATTTCGCTTAGTATATTATTCATCTCTAACAATACCTATTTGTAGAGCAGTCATCTAAATTCGACAGTAGACCAATAAATTTTGCCTTTGATTTTAATGCTCGCTTTTGTTAATTTTTCTGAGAAAAACTACAATTATAGTAACATATTTTAAGAAAAAACTCAAATAGTTTCTTGATTGAGAGGTGACGTAGTAATCAAATTAACAGGGCTCTTCTTATCTCTAAGGTAGTGTACGTTTATTCATTTTTAAATCAAATTTTATTCTTTGGCATACCCAACATAAATTATCTGTTATCACAACAGTTAGTGAATGATCTGTAATAATTATATTACGGTCACGTAATAAGATCTTGCTAAATTAGGAATCATCCTTGATGCACCTTACTTACAATCTAGCTAAGTTATATTGTCATTTACACATTTCGATATTTTTTAGTTTACAGTAAAACATTGAATCTACTATGCTTCCTGTGTACTAATGGCTTTTTAGCGTTTTGTTGAATAGATAAACAAAGTGCGATCTAAGGTGTTTTTCAAGAGTTTATTGAGTTTCCATTCCGTATTGCAATCTGCTTTATAGTTAGACCTTAGGTAAGCATAGAATTCAGACTATGTATGATTATAAATTTAGTGCTTAGATAAGACAGTTTTGAATTTTGGTTGCACCATCTCAAGTGATGATTACTACATAGAGTGGTTTAGTTTGACTTCTAGCTACATGCATATTTTGTTCAAAAGGTGCAAAATATATAGAGATAAAAGTTTATTTAACCTGACTAGTGGATCACCTCGTATCTATAATTTTGAACTAGATGTTGTCTAAAAAAAATTATGCAGTGCTAATTTCTTTATCGATAATGATTATTTACAGCAATGATTTAAAAGCCTTTTAGATTGTGACTAGTATTTCATTTTCTCAACAGGTATAGTAAATGCTATGCCAGTGTTTGGTTGGCAAAAAGAGAATTTATTATTGAACATGTCAATTAATGCATCGGTATTAGAATTTTTAATAATACTAATAATTATAACCTTATTTTGCTCATGAACTAATCCAAATGACTTTAAGATCTCGTTGCTACGTACTGATCCTTTACCATATATGACGTGGCAAATATGCGCATCATATTCAGAAAGTGCAGCAATAAATTGAGATTTTTGTTTTCGGTTGCCGATCACAAATAGAAAATCAATATCTAATTGTTCCATTTAATTTGCCTCCAAGAGCAATGCGAAATAGCAAATACTAAGCTTATTTTAAATATACCTATTTAGCCGAGTGACTGAGAGAGTCTAATTCATTTAGTGTTATGTGTGATGCAGACTTGATAGCTCGCTTTCGCTTATACGAATATATTATACCTAGCCACTGCACTAAAATGAGTGGCATAGCTGCAACAAACGCAATAGTACCAAATCCAGATGTTAGAATGTCTTGATTTAATGTTTGACTAGCACCAAGAGTTAGTGGGGTAAGGAATGCCGAGATCATAGCTCCGCTTGCAACACCACCCGAATCGAACGCAAGGCCAACAAACAGTTTTGGTGCGAAAATCATGCTAATGATTGCTATTGCATACATTGGAATAAGAAACCAGACGATATCAATTCCAGTCAGAACTTTAAGCATAGCAAGGAAGACAGATATACCAAGACCAATAGCTAATGTTAATCGAATAGTCATCTTTTTAATGAAACTATTAGTGATTTCTTCCACTTGCTCACCTAATACTGTGACCGCAGGTTGACTTAGTGCAACAGAAAAACCTAATACTAATCCTATTGGTAGTAATAACCATTTAAACCAAGATGGGCGTGTATTATCCATGAAAGCATCACCGATATGTTTGCCAGCTAGAGCAAAGCCATAGTCAATGCCGCTTAGAAAGAAGAAAAGACCAATATAGAGAACAAAACTCGAAACTAGTATTCTAAGTAAATGCTTCCTTGGTAATTTAATGAAGAAAAATTGAAAAACAAAGAAAATTGCAATAATCGGTAAAATAGTTAATGCAACACCGCATAGATTGCTTATCATGACGCCGCTTAGCGTTTCATCAGCACCGGCAGTGTAATTTTTCAAATTATTACCATTTCCTAATACTAATCCATAAAGTAGGACTGCAACAATGGGTCCTACAGAAGCTAGTCCTATTATTCCAAAACTTTCTTCGTTGGTTTTTGATTTACTCATAGTAGATGAAACACCAACGCCAAGTGCTAATATGAACGGAACTGAAACATCGCCAGTAGTTGCACCACTAGCATCAAATGCAACAGCCTGAAATTGCTCTGGTATTATAAGAATTACTGAAAAAAGAAGGATATAAAGAACGCAGAAACATATTTTAATATTGATATCTCGAATAACTCTAAAGAGTGCTGTAGCAACTCCAATGCCAATGCCACTGCCAACAATCCACACAAAAAGAGTAACGTTTATGTCAGGATTTATTGAATGAAGTTGTGTGCCAAGAATGGTTATAGATGGCTCCGCTACAGTTGCGAGCAATCCAAAAACGAAGCCAAAAAGCAAAATAAATGAGGTGCGATTAAGTCTAGAAAGTGAACCACCAACGAGCTTACCAATAGGAAGGACAACGTTGTCAATACCAATTAAGAAGAATGTTTGGCCAAATAGAACAAATAAATATCCTGTTATTAACTGAAATAGTTCGGCTTTCTCTAGTGTTGCGAATGAACACACGATCGCTACAATAACGACGAGAGGAAGCGACGATATAAATACATCTCTTAGATTACGCAAAAATTTCATATCGCAAGCCCCTAATCTCTTTCGAAAAACAAATACAAGCAACGGAGTACTTGTAACCTTTTATAAAATCATACAAATCCAGTTTAACTGGAATTTTACACTAATACAGTGACGTACTCCCGCCGACTAACGCCTACGGCGTTTGAGGCGGGGGCTTCTTGGGAACTCAAACTCACGGCAGGATGTTTTACCAAGCTATCCACCGTGCGTCCGACGGTTCGATGTAATGCGCTATGAGGTGAGTAATCGAAGACATTTGCGCCGAATGTTGCGGCTTAGTTGATGTCTCTATGATGATGTGCACCACAACTTTCGCATGTCCACGACCTGCC
>JAITQU010000159.1 GCA_031288735.1 Christensenellaceae bacterium | reverse complement strand
AATTCGTCATATAGTTTATATCGAATAATGTCGTTGCGTGTCGGATTTTTTATTCCGAACTCGTCGGTCAGTAATTTTCTAATTTTATCATGTTCTATCTTCGCTTTATTGATATTGGTAGTCATTTCTGCTCTTTCTTTGGCGTTCTTTTTTAATTCACGCGCCAGCTCAATCCGTATTTCATCAGGTTTTCCAAAAGTAGGATCGTCAATGAGCGTATTAACCACGTTCACCATCTGGTTTAGAATTTTTTCTACTACAGGATTTCGCAAACTATTTTTAGGTAACAGCGTTAGTTTGTTTTTCAATGGCCTATTTTCATTTTCTTCTTTAGTAAGCGACGAAGAATGATTATAGCCAGCTAATGCACAAGCATCACTGTACTTGTTCTCTTTGATAAACGGAAAAATTTTCCGTATAGCTTTAGCGCTTAAACTGCCATAATCCTGCAATAAATTAACGTTGGCCAATAGTCGTGCGTGCTCTCTCTTAAATCCGAATTTTTGTCCTAACAACTCATATAATTTTTCGTTACCGCTGGTAGAATTATCGTCTTCATACGAATGTAGTAAATGCCATAATTGATAGGAAAGTTGATGCTCAAACGCTTTCCCCTCCAGTTCTGCATTGAATTCAAGGATTTCCGAACGAATATTCAACGAATCAAAAATTTGTTTTATTATTTTTTTAATTTCAGATGCTTCCATTTTCACTTCAGAAAGGTTGACTTCGTCGCTATCCTCCTTTATTTTCAATAGATCCCCGATATTGTAACCTTCCATTTCTACAATTTTTAAGCAGGCTTCGTACAACACCTTGTTGGTATGATTGCCGTCAATTGTAGTATAATTAACTTCCCATTCTTTTGACTTGTAACCTAAAATTTCTATAATTTTATTGGCATTTAAATTACCTTTAATATTTAGTTCATCGAAAAGTTGTTTCTTCGCATCAGCATCAAGAACTTTAATTTCTTTGGTCTGCTTATTCCGCAATTCCAAGTTATGTAATATCTGCCAAATCTTAAATTCTTGAAATAGGGGAGACGATTTATGTGCAACTTTATAACCGATTGTTTTAGTTGTCTTCTTTCCGTCCTTTTCTATTTCAACAGTCTTGCTTTCAAATTCACAAAAACTCACCAGACTCTTTTGTGATTTTAATTTACGCTGATAGAAAATAACCACATCTCTGATTTCCTGTTTGAGCTCGGGTGTTAGTACTTCATAGTATTTGGCTTGCGTTTCCCATATTGCCTCAAATTCATCCAAATAATCCTGACGATAAAAAACTTGATTTTTAAGCCTCGTATGAGGATTGGCCTGTAGCTGCCTGTAAAGATATTGTCCAACAGTTTCCTTTTTGAAGTAAAGTTCCTTGCTGCGGTCACTGATAGCACCTAAATATCCGCTCGAACTGTTAAGATTATTGTTGATTTCTGCAATAACAAAAGCAGCCTCTTCTTTCGTTAATTTTGTGTTCACGGCTTTACTTCGCCATTCATAGGCTTGCAATTTCTTTTCATCTCTTGTTCCTTTGTTTTCAGCTGTGTTGAAGCCGTACTTTGTCCAAAAAATAGCAGATGTAGCACGAAGGCCTTTCCCCTCCAGTTCTTTTTTCAATTCATCTGTGAGGATTTCGGGATAAAATTGCTGTTGGCAATTCCACACTTTATTTAATTCCGTTTGCAAATCGGAACGATAAAAATCAGGTAAATATCGTTTTCCTGCTTTCAATAGTTGGCGACAGAATTGTCCGGGGGTGAGGCCTTCTTCATATAATTGTTTGGCAATGGACATCCCATCAATGGCCTGACCATCTTCTTCATTTTTTGCTTTACGACTACTTTTATAGCCGCGTTTTTTATTAATCATTAATAGTATGCGGGCAAAATCTTCCTTGCTTACTTTTTCGGTAACCGCTTTAGTACGTATCGCATAGAAACTATGCGTGGAGCTTTTCTCATCTTCCGCCAAAACAGTGGAGTCGTCAATCAATCCATGCTGTTTCAAGAGTTGAAGAAGATTAGCGCGGCGTTGTTTATACCGTTGTAAATTACGGCGAGCGCCGCGTTTTAATGTCCTATCTGAGTTTATGGAAGTCGGTTTTCCTTTTTCAAAATCTGTTTGTTCATCTGTAGTCAGCGGATTAACCCGGACGCCCAACCCAACGATAGATGATTGTTCGGTTTCATTTTCTTCAGCTTCTTTTACGTAAGCCCAACCTATAGAGGTTGTTCCGAGGTCTAATCCTAATATTTTTCTCATAGTAATTTCTTTAGGTTATGTTTCTTTATTATTTTTTGTTATTTCAAAAAAATCTCTTATCTTTGTAGTGCAATCGAGTCACAATAAGGATTATTCCGTTGTGCAAACATTAAGTTGCCCTCGACTTCAACGGGGGCTTTTTTATGCTACATTCATCGTCTATTTTCAATAAACAAACAAACGTTTGAAAATGATGGGTAAAGATAAGAAAAAGTTTTCAAATATTGCAAATTTTGCAATCAGCCAAGAAAAAAGAAAAGTAACTCCCTACATCCGCTCGTAGAGGCAGCGGAGTTTGGCGGGGGTCATGATGTCGCGCCAGTGCTTGCCGAGCGCGTTTTCCCCGCCTAAGGAG
>JAITQU010000145.1 GCA_031288735.1 Christensenellaceae bacterium | reverse complement strand
GGTTGTAGACAAATCGGCAACAAACAAAAGTTTTTTGAAAACAGCACACTGTTTGTAAGTTGGCTAAGTCTAGCGAAACGCTTTATTCATATGCATTTTCATGGGCTTTTTATGTATCGCTTAATTACTTCTATAAGAGCACCGCCAGCGGTCAACAAACAAAAGCTCGGGCTCCAAAAATATTCTTTCTAAAGACTTTTGTGTATTTGCGGGAACTCTTTTTTTACAATGCGTCTACTTGCGCTCTTGTATGCGTTAATAAATTTGCTGATGTCCGTTTTTGTCTCAGCACTGAAAAGTATATGTACCTGCCGTGTTGATTCCACTGCTAAAGGTGATTTTGTAGCTTGGATATATATACTCAAAGATTTCTTTGAGCTACTAGCGCTACATCGAATGACACTGCGTCGATACTTTACAATAGCACAAGGTGGATCCACATCTTGAACCGCATGATTTTACTATCCAAGTACTCTCGAAAACCAGACCTCCCTTATATGCACTGACTCTTTCACAAATTCTCCGAAGTGTCAATACAGGAAGGAGGGGCGAACAAGGTGTGCCTTCATCTCACCGCCTATAGAGGCGGGAGTCTTTTCACACATAAGGTTAAAACTGACTATCTATTAAATTGTATTTGTATAGTTCAAGTAACCTTTCATGTAGTACTCATAAAATCATTGTTGTCTTCAGCTTTGTCCATTGCATTCTTCATTTGTGCCATTAGATATTCTTCAACCGCACGTTGTGCAATTTGCGCTTTTAAACGTTCAGTTTCTACGTACTCAGCAACAGCGCGCTTTGCAATTTCATCCTTTCTTTGCTTTTCAGCTTGTAAAACGTCTTCCATTTCTTCTGGAGTAAGTCCATTATTGGGCATTGTTTTTCCCCTTATGATATCAATTAATCTCCATACAGATAAAATAAGCATCAAAAGGAGTGGAATGATTATTAATACTGCAATTCCAAGACCTGTGCGCATTGCATAGTAAATAGATCCAATCACTGGTAGTTTTCGAGTAAAGACAGCCTGTACATTTTCTAATGGTACTGGATCGTCTTTAGGAGCACCAACCTTAGTCCCCTGCGTCTGTATATACCATTTTCCATCAGATTCGTCTAGATAAGGGGCAGATATGCACTTATGTGTTATTGTTTCACCCTTTAGCGTACCAGTGCTAGCAGTAAAACTTACTATATCCCCTTCATCTATCGCATCTATTGCCTGAGTAGGACTGTTGATTACTTTTGACAATATGCAATCGTTAATTTCTAATTGTGGCGACATTGAGTCTGTTAAAATAAAATATACTCTGTAGCCAAAAAGACTAGGTTGCAATCCCTTAGAGGTTTGCATTAAAACAGCAGAAAATGCTACAACAACCGTTATTAATGCTATTGCTAGCAAAATTGTTGTTATTTTAACATACGCTTTCTTTCCTGCACTTTGGTCTTTTGTGTCAGCTTTCTTTTTTTTCACAGACATTAGCTACTCAAATCCCCCTTCCAAACCTTTGATTTTATTTATATTCCGATACTTATAAGTGTTATTTCGTTTTAGGTATATTGTTTTTTTAATATCTTTATTTCATCTTAACTTTTTTCAAAGCTTCCTTTAATCTATCATACTGTGCCTTTAATAATTCTACTCGTTTAGCAGCAGCTAGCTGCGATAATGATGGAATCCCCATATCGGCCTCTTTTTTAATTTTGATAACTTCCTCAGGAGATCTAAAGGTCTTTGCCTCGCTTAGAAGCCTAGCTATTTCCTCCTCGCTCTCAGTGGTAGCGGCGGATATCAATAGCTCCGTCATTTTTTTTATGGTTTCAATTCGATACTTTTCTTTATCCTGTAATTTCTTAAGAGATTTTTTCTGCTCCTTTGTAAGCAGTGTTGTTTTTTCCTCTGATAAAAGTCTAACTGCTAATTCACGCTGTCGGTCCCAGTAACTTCTAAGTTGCTCTCTAACAATACGTGCGGCAGTTTCTGCCTCCTCTTTTAATCGTTTCTCGTTTTCAATTCGTTCTCTTTCTAGCTCTTCAAGCATTTGTCTTTCGACTTCCTGTGCAATTTTCTCAGCTTCCTCTATTGCACGCTTTTCGGCGGCTAGACGTATTTCCTCTGCTTCGCGTCTTCTTGCCTCATCGGCTAATCTTTCAGCTTCAATTCTCTCGGCCTCTTGTTTTTGTCTCTCTATCTCAGCAAGTCTTTCTGCCTCAATGCGTGCCGCCTCAGCACGCTTCTCAGCTTCAATTCTTTCAGCTTCAAGCCTTATTAATTCCTCCGCTCTTCGTTTTTCTTCCTCTATGCGTGCTATCTCAGCTAGTCTTGCTGCTTCGATTCTTTCTCTCTCTAGCTGTTTTTCTAACAGAACTCTTTCTCGCTCCGCTTGAATTTTTCTCCTTTCTTCCTCTCTGGCCTCTCTTAATGCAATCCTCTTAGCCTCTTCTTCCTCTTTTAGTTGTTTTTCAATGAGCTTTTGTTGCGCAATGCTTTCTGCCTTTGCGGTATTAATCTTAAACTGTCTCACGACACGATCAATAGCGGCATTCATCTTGCTAACCTCTGTAAGCTTTAATTGCTTTTCACCAGGGATTTTATAATATATACGCCGGATTTCTGAAAGCTCCATCTTGAGATGTGGAAAATCATCAGGCACAAAATCGTCAATGTTCTTGGTTACATACTCATCAGCAAGCTTTTTTTCTTTTTCAATGGCAATTTCAACGGCCTCACCCTCTTCCCTTGCTGCTGCAATGCTTTGCATCAGAACAGTATTAAAAAAAATCAGGCCTCTGTACTTTTCAATTAGCTCGGCTGGCATCGCATCCGTCTCCTTTGCTGTATCAACTGAAAAATTCATGTTTTCATTAGATTCAACAAATTGCCAAAGAACAAGTGCTTTTTTGAAATTTTGATCTTTTAAAATAACATTTGTGCGTTGTATTGGTGGTCTTACAGGTGCGCTGCTACGCATTTCCTTAGCAAATGCACTACTTAAAAAGTCATTAAATATCATATTTATACGTGTTAGCCGCTCTGTATCAGATAGCTGCCCACCACGGTTTCCTGCAACCACACTATCGAAAGGGAAATTTGCAGTTGAGTTTAAATTGTATCCTACCTTGTGCCCATCAATGTGAAACTCGCTCTTAATTTCTACACCTAATTCACCACTTTGAATTAGTGCTTTTTTTAGCGTTTCAAACCTTCTGTCAATAAAATCTTTAGTTTTTAATAATAAAGTGTAAATAAATCTGTTTTCGTAAATCTCGAAGCTTTCCTCTTTGCTAGTGTTTAATATTTTTGATGGAATAACTGTCCCATCCTTTTTTACACTATTGATAAGGTTAGTATGTTGTGCTAGATGCTTAACAGATTCAACGGAAATACTACGCGCAAGAGATACATCAACAATGTCCTCCTCAATTACTATAAATTTTCTAGGATTTCGAACAATTGTATCTAGAGAAGGGAGGCATTCCTCAATAGCATCTATCCAGTCATTGGTATAATTTTTTTTGGTATATACTTGCGACAACGAAAAGCTATTCTTCCCATCTAGAATACTGTGAGTATATCCAGCGTAAAGCTCGTTTTGCTTTAAAAACGCATTAATTTGTGCGATGAAAGAATCATACTGGTCGCGTAGGTTCATTTAGTCAAACCACCCTCAAAATATATATACATTAGAATAGCTTCTTTAGACGTTTAAGATATTCCTTACACTCCTGCATGTTTTCTTCGCCAAAATTGTCGCTTAAATATTGTATGTAATCGTCAACCTCATCTCTAATATATGCTAAGTTGAGTGATTCAAATTTGCGCAATATTTTATTACAGAGAACATAGTCTAAGCCGTCAATTTCAGTTCCACCACAAGCAACATAGACAGGAACAAATTCGCGTAATTGTTTTACTATACGATTTCCAAACGCTAATCTGAAATGCTCTATAACGTAATTGTCCATTTCTTCGAATCTTTTCAAATTCTCATCACTAACCTTATGATCACGTTGTGCTTGAGCAAACATTTCTTCTAGGTGCTTGTAAGAAAGATTTAAAGACTCTGTAAGCGGAGCATCGAATGGTTGCGCTTTGGTATTAATATTTATTGGCATACCGCGGTCATAAACCTTATCAGAGATAGCAAATGTTGAATCATCATTGTTTGCTGTGCCTACAAACCACATATTTTCAGGTAATCTAAACCGCCCCTTATGGACATTTTTGGGATCACTAGGCCAACCACTAGGGACTAGGTCAACAACCCACTGCTCGCGAGATGGCATTTCTAGTATGGATAACATTTCTGCAAAGTAATATTCAACACGTGCAATGTTCATTTCGTCAAGTACAGTTAAATATACACTTTCAGTGTATGTTGCATCGTACATAGCACGTAAAACCTCGGTTTCATTAAACCGCTTAGTGAACTCATTAAAGTATCCAAATATTTCTGTCCTATCACGCCATGAAGGCTGAACAGATGCAATAGTTGTGGGATTTGTTAAAAAATGTCCTATACACTCTGGGAGTGATGTTTTACCAGTACCAGATATACCTTGTAGAATAATCAATCTTGTGGTGGCAAGCCCAGCAAAAAAGAGCCGGATTATTTTAGGCTCATAATACAGTTTACGCCAAGGCCGATCAGGATTGTTTGCCGCATAAAAACGAAATCGATCACACAATGCGTCAAGAGATATTTCTCGATCGTATGGCACAGTAAATATATCAGGGAGAGTATAATGATAATCTACCTCTGTAAGCTTATAAAATCTGCTTTCGCCTTCTTTTTTAGCACTTGAAGTATCTTCACCCTCTTCACCCTCAATTACATCGTAACCTTGGTAAGCAACCTTCATACCAAGTATGCGATCCTTTTCACGTGTAGTTCTTACTAATTCGCGTTTCAAATTATTTATTTCGTCAATTAAATCTTGATTGGTGATTTTACTACCTAAAACGCGTCTAAAAAATCGAACAGAAAAATATACAGCTACCCAGACAACTGCGACAAGGACTAAAACGATAATGAGAATAACAAATGAAGCACCGACCCATTGTCCAGTGCTGAGTTTTCCAGAATATGCATTAAAAACAGCAATATATTTATCAACGCCAAAAATTTGACGAAGAGATCCAAAAAGACCACCGTAGTTGCCTACCTCTGGACCAGAATATATTAAACCTAACCATCCGCCAAAAAATATTTTGAGAACGTCTTGCAAAAATTTTCCCATAGGATTTCCTCATCCGTTGCACAGATTGGTGGCTAAAAATATCTAATCCGTACTTCGTTAACCTTTTATTTCGGCTTTGCCTTGCTTGTTGTACTGCTTGATTTTGTGGTTTTACTCACTGTTGTAGTCTTAGGAACAACTTTACTTGTGCTCTTTTGAGTAGTTGTTTCTTTTTTTGCAGTAGTCTTAGCAGGTGCTTTTGTAGTAGTCTTAGTAGGTGCTTTAGTAGTAGCTTTTGGTGCGGCTTTCGTTGTAGTTTGAGCCTTTGCGCTAGCTTTCGTTGTTGCCTTCGCTACTGGCTTTGCCGTTGCCTTAGCTGTGGCTTTTGTAGTAGTCTTTTCGGTTTTGCTACTTTGAGCCTTTGCGGCTGGCTTTGTAGCTTTACTTGTTGACGCTTTTGCAGTGGACTTTGCTGCAGTTTTAGTAGCAGTAGTCTTAGTAGCAGTTTTAGTAGAAGCCTTAGGTGTCTTTATTGTGTCAGCTTTTACTGACGATTTTGTTGCAACCTTTTTAACTGGATGTAAATTGCTGTTCTTCATTGCAACTTCAGCTGCAGCCTTAGTTATAGTTTTAGTTGGAGAAGGCGTCTTTTCGACAGGTTCTGTTGTTTTTTCTTCAACTTCTAAATCCTTCTCTATGCTTTCATTTTCTTTATTTTCTTCATCTAAAACTAATGGTGAAACATTTTCAATAGCATCATCTTCAGCTACCAATAAAGAAGGTGTTTCTACTTCAACTTCTTCGTTAATACTAATAATTTCATCTTCTGGTATTTCATCTTTGATTACAGATTCAATGTTTACAGTTTCAATTGGCACTTCTACTACTTCATCGAAAACATCCACTCTATCTATTGATTCTTTTTCGTCGCTAATACCTATTTCTTCTACTTCATTAGAAGACAGTATTTCATTTTCTATACTGGGTAGAGAAATGGGATATTCCTTTTCTTGAGACATTTCAATATCTTCATTAACTTCATCGCTCTCGCTTTCGTTAGCTTTCGCCTTTTCAATTGCTTGCTCAATGATATTTTTAACTTCGCTTATTGGTAATGATTTGTCTATTGTGTCAGCTTCTATAGTTTGCTCCAATGACACCTTTTCAGTGTCATCCTTTGCAGTCTCAATTATTATCGGTGTTTCCTCACTAGTCTTTTTACTAGGAGTAGCATCAGAACTTAAATTAGCTTGTTGCTTTAATAAATATTCTTCTATGGCCTTCCTCTTTATTTCCTCTTCATCAAGGGCAGGTATGGCCAATATTTTTGCTTCTGTTTCTGCCTTAATCCTGGCTGTTTTTGCATCTAAGAACATTTTAATGAATAAAATAAGATTCCAAATAAACAAAAGACCTAGAGGTATTACAACAGCAAAAAGAAAATTGTCAGGGTTTTGTAACCAGAGAATCACCCCGCCTATTCCCTTAACATGAAAAGAATATACAGCAAGAACTTTCCCAGAATGGACAGGTATCGCATCGGCATCAGGGTTATTATCACCCTTCGTTTGGTAGAAAATCGCATCTTCTACGGTTTCTATCTCTACAATTCTGTGTGTGTTTAAACGTTCAATTCCATTAATTAATGAAAGATATGTAATAACGTCACCAACCTCAAGTTTTTTAGCATCCTTTGGTGTCACTGAAATTAATAAATCACCTGCATTAAATGAATCTTTTTTATCACCTTTCATTGATGAGGTTAGTACTGGCAAAATCTTAATAGGAGTCTTGCTTACCTCATTGGTTTCAATATTGGGATTTGCAATTACCACTGAAGAAATACAAATAGCAACTATTACAATTAATATTTGTAGTGAAGTCATAATAATATTTATAACTTTTTTGCTTTTTTTAGGTGATTTGTTTTTATCATTACGTTGCATTTTGTTCTTCCCTTTCGGACAGATATCCGATCCTAATTTTATTTTACCAATTATCATATTTTAATATTTTAAAACTCCCAGTTTTTGATGGGAATTTTGTTTTTTAGTTATGAAAAGAGTTCCGAGTTTATAGATAAAGTTAAGTAAGCGTAGCACAAATCCACAACAAAATACGCTAAATTATTTAAATCACCCTTTAAATTGGTTACTTAACATTTATTTAATCGGTAGTTAAAGTGATAATTAATTTTGTTTTCTTAAGATAAGTATTAATATGCGCTCAAGATGAAGTCTTTGATTTCATTTAATGTTTTTTTAAGAATTTTTACAAATTTAACTATTCTTGTACTATAATAAACTCAATCAACTAGTTTAATAGTGGGATTTTAGTTTACTTTAAAAATTCAAATCTCTATGAGTAATAGTGACTCTCTTAAGCTCATCTCTTTTTACTCTAGATCTCTTACTTTGAAAACCCTATTTCTTGCTTTCTACTAGCACCAATGCTTGATGACAATTTAAATAAAAAATTTTCCTTTATTACATTTTTGAAACGAAAAAAGTTAACAATAATTCAATTTATACATACCAGAGTTTGCATTACGAGGATTTTTAAAGTAAAGTGTCATTATCTTAACTTCAACGATATTATATAATAAGTTACATATATTAACAACTATTATAAACAACATATAAGATTAGTAAAAGTAACTGCGTTACTGTTCACACGCTATATGATATTTTAGAAAATATCACCGTTTTAGAAAAGTCACAGCATCATCGTTCAAATGAAAATGCTCTTTAAAATAACAATTTTTGAAATTTGTTTTAGATTTAACTCATTACAATTAATTTGTTGTTGTTTTCATATAGGGTGTGAACAGTAACGTAACTGCTAGTTTTTTGAAGAATATTCGACTAACGCTTGAAAGAAGATGCTATTTGAATTTATTGCAAAATTTTTTTGCCTAACAACTTTGGCAGACTAAACACTAATATATTTATTAGTATGCTTAGCATCCGATGGAAAAACACAAAAAATTGTATTAAAAGCTTACAATCTTAATGTTAATTGAAATGCTGGTGCGAGTTTACTAAGCTTATTATTATATTCAAAAATTAGTAAATTTAATTTTCTTCTTCGATTTAGCATTAGATGCTATGTGACGCACTCCCGCCGCCTAACGCCTAGCGTTTGGGTCGGGGGCTTCTTGGGAACTCCCACTAACGACAGGATGCTTTACCAAGCTATCCCCCGTGCGTCCCACGGTTCGATGTAATGCGCTATGAGGTGAGTAATCGAAGCCCTTCGCACCGAATGATTATTACTATCCAAGTCCACTCGAAAATCAGCCCTCCCTTATATGCACTGACTCTATCACAAATTCTCCGAAGTGTCAATACAGGACGGTCGAACAAAGTGTGCGATTCATCTTACAGCCTATAGAGGCGGGAGACTTTTCACATAAGGTTAAAGTAATTGGACAGTTTTAAATAGCACACTAAAGTAATATTACCATACAATTGAAATAGTGAGCACTAAAGAAACAAACTGTTAGTTAGTTAGTTGTTATATTATAGCAGTGTAGACACTCACCTTGACAAATTTGCCAAGCTGAGTGCCAAATACTACTATGAAGCTATTTTAACAGCAAATTCGAATTTTTAGTTATTATTTTTCAGCAGTGATGTTTATTGTAAATAAACCTTCCTCGCCGCCGTGTGAAGCATCCAGCCAAGCACCATCGTACCAAACTACAACTTCAAGTGCAATATTAGCATAACTAGATAGTGTTGTCAAAGGTAAAGAATTAACTGATGAGTATTTACCAATATTTGAAGCTAGAGCACCTGGTACTATTTTCCCGTATGAAGTGGGAGCACCACCATTACCTAAAGTGCCAACATAAGTGCGAGATGTAACAGTATCACCAACAATAGTTACTTTGAATATTCCAAGTCTAATACCATCTGAACTAATATCAGCAGCTATACTAACATTCATGTCAGGACCACCATTGTTTCTTACATAAAATATAGTGTTTGTTGCTTCAGGTTCTTTTGCAACGATAGGAGTAACTGTAGCATCATAGGTTTCTTTGTCGAATCTGCCAGAATTAATATATGCTGTGTTGAATTCCCCTACAAAATTACTAAGTTCGGCTGCAGGAGAATCAGTAGTAGCAGTCTGTGCTAGTAAAATATATTGATCTGCTACCGCTGAAGGAGTTATGTTAAGTTTAATTCCATCAAATCCATAAAAATCAGGAGCTGTTACATTAGACATTGCGTAAGCTTCGTGAACACCAACAGAAGCAAGTAGGTACATTCCATTATCGTCATCAGTTATTGTACCAGAAGGTGCAGAAGCTTTGTAATGTACTGCTTGAAATTTAGGCTTTAACGTTGCAGCTATATTGTAAAGGATATCACCAGCACTGGGAGCTTCAGTAAGACTTAAAATGCTAACAGCATCACTTGCTGTTATTTGGCCAGTAATAGGGCTACTGACAACAACTTCTAATTCCGAAAATGCATCGTATCCAGTAGAAGCATCGAAGTTTTCAAGTTCTCCTGTTGTAAATTTCACTTTAACGCTAGAAACAGCAATTCCTGCACTATATCCATCTCTTATTTTGTAGATTCGGTTGTATGCAATAACATCGCCAGTAAAATCATAATTGGTGTCGGTGATTGAAACAGATTTTGTTAACACATAAGCCATTTCATCATTATCAAGTCCAATTACCTTTGCTTTAGCTACAGTTGCTTTTGCTCCAAAAGGATTTTCAAAATTAGCAACCGATGTTTGTGAAGAATCGGTGGTTAGAACATATGCATCAACTCTAGCACCAGCACTTGGATTAAATACGGGCATCATTGGTTGTATTGCAGTTGTCATCTTATCAAATGTGATTGATTGGCTATTATCTGGATTTGAGGCTGCTCCCACAGACCACCCTATGCCAATTGATGCATTTTGAGATTGCGCTGCGGTTACTGTTGTTTCGGATACTGTAACAACATTATTCGTAGAAAACCATGCATAAGTTGCAGTAGAGAGTGATACGGCAAGCAATAATATCATTACAATCGTTGTAATAAACATTGATTTTTTAGTCGCTTTCATGTTTTTTAACTCCTTAAATAAATTATTTTGAATTTTTTCTTTTTTAATATTTTTGGATATTCAATATCCTGGTTTTCAGTCAAAAGACTTATTGTGGGTAAGTACTACCCTAGAAATGTTTTATTTTCAATATTTTTTTAGTGTTTAAATATTAAACACATACATTCAACGCTCGCTACACGGACTCGCGCTCATCCAAAATTAGCGATCCTACAACTTATTTTACTCGATTTCAAATCAGTACGCGTTTAATTCCTCCCACTTTTTATTTTTTCATCCCAAACCGACTGGTTTGTATATGCTTTGTTAATCAACCCACTGCGAGAATTGAAGTTCTAATTTAATTGTCCCACCAAGAATGCTATCCTTGCATTCAGCATCCCAGCCTTCGAGCCAAATTATGAAACTATACTTTACAACTCCTTGAGGTGGGATCGTTAGTCCTGTATTATAGAAAGCATAGTTAGAACTATAGAAAGGTTCACACATCCAAACAGGACCATCTATATTAGCATCGGCAGAAAAGTTTTGACCAGGAACTACCTCTTCTCTCGAACCATCAGGTTTATTTTTCCCATAGACTATAATTTCATCATCTCTTATTATAGCCATTCTTAGTGCTTCCTCAATGCCCTTGGTTGCATCCTCTATTAACAACATCTCACGATACCTATATGTAGTCTCAGTTATATTTTTGAAGTAAAAGGTTATTGCCATGTATTGAACGCCATCCTTTACATAACTACCCTCTACTGAGCGGATTGCAGGTAAGTTTTGATAAATGTCAATGAACGATGAGTTATCCATGTACCTAGGTCCACCAAAACTCAAGGTTTGCGTTGGATCCACGAAAGAAGGACTGTAGGAAAGCGAGAATAGGTTTTCACCCTCTTGCTCTACTATGGCGCGGAAACTATTATATTGGATCATTGATACAATCGCATATGCAGCTCCACCAAGCAGCAGTACTAGCAAAATTATTATTAGTAGAATAATTATTAGCTTTCTGTGTCTAGAGGCATTTCTGGCATCGCGATTTCGAATCAAATAATCGAATTTCTCCGACGATACGATCTCATCGCTTACTTTTTTGCTCAAACTAACCTGCTCCTTAAAATTTATATAACGGGTTATATTGTTGTTTAGCTCAACTCACCTATGTTAATCGAAATTGTACCATCTTAACTTTGCAATTTCTAACACAAACAAGTATATTACGTTTTTCTATCACAAGTATAAGATAAAATATACACTATTTTATCCCTCGATAACTGCTAGTTTCTTGCGTTCCTTCATCGCAACATGTAAAAGTCGCTTAGGTTCGCCTATACACATTCCCTCTATCACAAAGACACCATGATTTAACATAAGCATCGCATCCTTTTGGACATCACAGTGTTGAGCCACAGAGATCAATCCGTTTGTCGCACAATATGAAGATACAAGTTTCAAATATGCAAGTTCCTTTTGGTTTGCTTCTTTGTAATATCTACAATCGAAACGAATAAAATCCATAGCGTATGTAGTAAGTGCTTTAATTCCAGATTGCTCACTGTTATCTGCCATTAAACGAATTCCAGAATTTTTAATCGTTCTTAAAGCACTAATGCCAGCATCACCTAATGAATCTAACAATGCACAATCTAGTGCCATGATAAGGTTATTGTTTTTTGTTTCGCACTCTTTAACTAACTTTGAAAGGGTAGCAGCCTTTATTAACAATCTGCAACTTACTTGGATTGCAAAACTTAAAGATGGATTAGCATCACAGGTTTCTCTTACTACCCTTAACGCTATGAAGTTTAGTTCCTCTATCCTTTCACTCCCCTCCGCAATAGCAAAGTAGTGCTGTGGGAGTAATTTTCCTAAAAACTTATCGTTTAATACTTGTTGAACATTAACATATGCCACATTGTTGTTTTTGTCTTCAGCGACGTTGTAAAAATACACTATCGGTTCAGCAAGTGCAATAGCTCCTGCAATGCTCTTTGCTGTTTGTCGTCTTTTTTGAAGTGTAACAGCCCCACTTTCTTTATTCTCGCTTTCATCTTCTTCTTCATTTTCGCTTTCGTTATCATATTCAGTTTCATCTAAACTAAGCTCATCAGCTTTTTCTTCTTCAGACTTCTCTGAAATGAATCTTGCTGTCAACTCACCATAAATGTCTTCATATTCTGAGCTTGAGTATTTGCCATCAATTGGCGCATCCTCTTCTTCTCCACGCAAAACACCATTTAAATTAACTGGATATTTCTCAGCATATGCTAAAGGCACAAACACTGACAAGCGTGGTATTCTTTTTGTATCCATTGTCAGATTGATTAACTCAATCGTATTAGGTATAGCCTTCAAATCAGATAATATAAGCTGTGTCCTGAGATTTTTATAATTATCGTCTCTTTTTACTACATTATGTGGATACACTTCTTTATCTAATGATTTAGGATCTATAGCACAATTCAAGACAATTTTTCCACTATCAATCTCAATAAGAAACAGATCTTCTTTTTGTCGTCTGAATCTTTCTTTCTCGCCATCAAATTTTGCCTTCACATCTTTATATTCGAAAATTGCATTCTTTATGCGAGAGTATATGAGTTTAACTGTGTTCTTAGACATGCACAAAATGTTTTCAAATGTTCTGTCTAAAAGCTCTCTTCCATATCCGTCATATATATCAGAAAATCCAGCCTCTGCAACTTCATTTTCTTCGTCTTCTAAAACTACTAAGGCATCGGATTCGTCTGTTTGAATAGGTGCACTTTCTACATCGTCCGCGCTTTGATCAGCTGAGAGTTCAACTAAAATTTCATCGGCTAACACTGTAGGAACTACTTGACCTTCAGCATCAACATTAGTTACATCGTCAATATTTTCTTTCCCATCCTCTTTGCTCGTATTTGCGTCTTGGTCTATCAACTCTTCGACTCCGATAACTGTATCGTCATTAATTTTTGATGACATCCAAACCCACTCCAAGCAACTTGTGCTATATTTATTTACGTATACTATAACAACAATATATACTTATGTCAATAATGAATTTCGAAAATTTACTAACTTTTTCAGAACTTTTTATATAATGGCATAATGTTACTAATGTATGTGTGTTTATTTGTTAAAAAATTAAATTTTTGGCACTTGACAAGGGCATTTTCACGATTTCTAAAATATTTTCATTTACTTTTTATTTCCTTAATGTGAAATTAAGTTAAAGTTCTTCTGAACGACTAAAAAAAATACATTAAAAAAACCACATAAAAATCATTGGACTTGAATGCAAGTAAATTTTTATGTTGGTAAACTTTTATGATGCTTTATAAAAAAAATTTTGATCTTTGAGCTTTGAGCTTTTTTTAAAAACAATATGGAATTTGGGATTTTAAATGAGGGGAATGTGATAGTGTGAAAGTTTAAAAAAATTGGAGAGCAATGCATTTACGCTAGACTCTTTGATTCTTTTTTCTAGTAATTTTTATAAAATTTTCTACGCTTTGAAAATTGAAAAGTTGAACTTTATTAATCTTAAATTTTTAGCTCAGTTTTTTATGCGTGTCAATGCTTTATTTTTTTAATGTATATTTTGTCAGTATTATTACGTTTTCTTCTTCATCGTTTTCATCTACCTTTGAGAGAAATCTAGCATAGAATATGTATGTTTTCCCACCTTCAAGTTCATCAAATTTTGATGAATCCTGCCATTTACCATTACCTAAACGATACTCAGCTCCAAACACACTACTAAGCACAACATAATCATTTCCATACATCTCTACATCAAGCGTAACTCCATCCGATTCTTTCAAGTAACGGCCATTTAACAATCGGTTTTTAATAAAAATAAAAAGTATTACACCTGCTATTAGCATTATAATAGCTACGCCAATTTTAGAATACAAGTCAAAATATTTAACAACAGTTTCCCACGTAGCACCCGCAGCGCGACCTAGTAGGATTAAAACAGTATTCCATATTAGAGTGCCAATAAGTGTGAGTGGTAAGAAGGTATGTAATTTCATGCCAGCAGCCCCTGCAGGGATTGAAACAAGGCTTCGCACCAGTGGAATGAATCGACAAACAAAGACCGCTCTACTACCATGGTTTGAAAACCATTTCTCCGCTCTTTTAACATCATCTCTCTTAAGATGCAAAATTTTGCCAATTTTTCCTTCAAAAAGTTTAATTAATCTTTCAGGCTTCAAAAATCTACCGATAGCATATAAAATGAGTGCACCAGCGCATGAACCTATGGTTGATGCAATTATCACACCAAAAACCGTCATGTCGTACTTAACAGTAGCAAATCCAGCAAATGCAAGGACAATTTCAGATGGTATGGGGGGAAACAGATTCTCAATTGCGATGAGTGCACCGATGCCCCAGTATCCAAACTGCCGTATAATAATTTCTATATTAACTTCCATACTATCTATCCTGTTTTCCCCAAATACTCGAACTTTAAAAAAATCGGTGTCTTGTTTTTTAGTTTAATACTTATTTTTCTTTTGCATTCTAAATTGAAGCTAGATTTATAGAAACTGTTTTTCCTTAGTGCAACCCTTTAAAAGCACCTAGGAAAACCTAAAAACTTAAGCTACTATTGTTAATTTTAATTTTACTTCAAGTTTTTCAAAATTAAATATTAAAAGCACCGTATTAAATTTAAGATGTAAATTGTTAATAAAGTTACATATTAGTAAGTAACTATTTACATTAATTAGCAGTTTAGCCTTTTTGAGAACTTCTCAAATCCTTTACAAATTTAATTATTGTATATATATAGAAAATAACTTAAATTGCATTTATCTACATTCATGCCTCATATTAAAAACTTTGTTTTCCTAGTAGTCTAAAAAAGCTGACGTTTTATGCATTTTTTAAAATTTGGTTTTTTTATTGCGTTGTTTTTTATAACTACCATTATCTCGTCCTGCCAAATGTAGTCCTAGTACAAGCAGTAGTGGAAAGAACAATACAAAAAGAATAAAAATAACCATTAATCCATTAGTTGTCATAAATATAGCCTCCGTTGTTTTCATTTTATCTGTTGCTCTACTATTACCCCTTTAAATGCTTAAGTGCTAAAATATTAGCATTCATATAGCACCCTTAGTATAAAACATTTTTAAGAAAATTCACATACTGTTTTTGAAATTTTTTTAGCTAAAAATTTAATAGGCTTTTTGTTTCTTTAAAACTGCTGTCTTTTGATTTTTTAGCCCTTTTTTAGACCAGATTATTAGATTATTCGTCCTCTGATGGTGTCCGCTTTTTTGGTAACGTCATGTACTCCCGGTTTACGACCCCAATTTCTTTAAATCTAACATATTGTCCTTGCCAATCATAATTGATTTCCTTTAACTCACCATTTCTATGCTTTGCAATTGTGAGAATTATATTGAAATTTTTCTTGCTTTTGTCTTCATCATTTTCACGTGTTAGAAATAGCACGATATCGGCATCTTGCTCAATCGCTCCTGAATCACGCAAATCACTTAGCTTTGGTGTGGGTGGTGCTTTGTCTTTTTCACCACGCATCTCAATGCCTCTTGACATTTGAGATAATACTATCACCGGACAGTTAAGGTCTCTTGCTAGTACCTTTAACATCCTACTAATATCTGCTACAGCATTTACCTTATTGTAATCGCCCCTATTCTTTTTTTCATGATCCATTTCCATCAGCTGTAAATAGTCGATGACAACTAAATCTATAGTCCCCTCTTGCGAACGCAACTTTTGACACTTTGACATTATCTCGCCTGGGGTTTGGACGCTTGAGTCATCAATATAAACATTACTATCATGAAATTTAATGAACGTTTCCCACATGCCACCAATTTTAGAGCTCTGAATGCTACCACTAGATATATCGTACATATCATACTCGCCAACAGCGCAAATTAATCTTTGAGCTAGCTGTATTCCTGGCATCTCAAGAGAAAAAACAGCAATAACCTTGTTGTCGACTACTGTTTTATCGCTTGGTGCACTCAATGTATTGTTTTGATATGTTGCAATATTGGCAACAATATTGAGCGCAAATGAAGTTTTACCAACAGATGGTCTTGCAGCTAGTATTATTAGATCACCATTTTGTAAGCCGTTTGTCGTTTTATCGAGTACTGGATACCCTGTCGGTAATCCACGAAGACCATCTTTGTTTCTCATTAAAAGCTGAATCCTTTCAAAAAGCAAATTTAGACTCTTACTTATATGTGTAAGTCCTCCTCTTTGCTCTAGCTCAGCTATCGAAAAAAGTGCCTGTGTGGCTTTGTTAATTAGTTTTAAAGGTTCAGTTGAATAATAGGCCTCCTCAACCGTTTTATTACAGGCACTAATTATTTCTCTTAAAAGCATATCTCTAGTGAGAATATTGTAGTATTCAGTATAATTTATACCTGACGGCAGGTATCCAGCAATTTCAGCCAAATATCCTAAAAATTCAATGTCGCTTTCCTTACTATGCTCAATATAATCATTGACAGTGATAATGTCAATAGCGGCACTCTGATTACAAAGTGCCTTTATAGCGCGAAATATTTTTTTATTACGATCACTATAGAAATGATCCTCTCTAAGACTACTAATAATATCAGACTGTGCGTTTCCATCGATAAGAATACAACAAAGCAATGATTTTTCCGCTTCAATATTGTTTGGAAATATTTTAATGGCGGGTTTGTTAGATTTTATATTAATTTCGTTTGTTTTTTCTGTATTCACATTGTTACCTATAAGAAATTTTTTTTAACTGATTGCAATTAAAAATAAACTAGTTCTGAGACACTATCGTTTGATTCAAAAGGAGTTACGATTTAAATATTTCACAGTATTTCTTTGTGTTTACTTTTTTAAGAATTCAACGGAATCAAATCAAATCTTTTTAACTTATTTCAATTTTTTATAAATTGTTTTTTTAGCTTTCTGTATTTTGCATCTTAAATAGCTTTTGTAAATAAAAAAGAGGCAAGCTCATCGTCGAATTGCTCCTTTAGTTTAACTAGATTAAAGTTTTATTCGATGCACTAAACTTTAAAATTTTTAAAGCTTTTTTTTGCTTTTAATTATCTATGTCCCGATTTTTTAGCTTAGTTTTTCTAACTTTAATGATAATAACAATACTAACAATGAGTGCTATAGCTAAAAGGCTCCCATACCACCCAAAATAGTTTGGAGACCTGGTCATGAACGTCAAGGAGGCATCCTTTAGCTGAGAGGGAGTAAATTCAAATTGGTGCATATTGATACCGCTGTTTTCATCATAATATATTTTTTGAGCGGTTGAATCAACTGTGAATTTACTGTATTTAGTCCCATATAGATAGACATACAATACCTCACTTTCAATATTAACATTAGGGATCTCGGATAATGATTCAAGACTAGTTTTAATTAAGTATGGTAAAGAATCAGAACTAAGCTCAGGAGCTAATGTTAATGCAAAAACGGTTTCTACTTTCTCTGTATACCTATTATAGAAAAAACCCGTTTCCTTTTTGCGAGTATCTGTACTTGTTTCATACCCATCTATGCCGCTTGCTATGTAATAATCCGTGTAATTAGAAAATTGCTGAAGGAAAACATCTATCGAAAGTCCAGATATTTTAGGATCGAGTCCAACATTAGAGTACAAACTGCCAACATTTTTTATTTGTGACTCGATTACATCCAATGCTTCTTGTTTATTTTCATCTTCGATACTAGCACAGACCGCATCACTATTGATCGTGTATCTTATAGAAAACCTAAGTGAATTATCTTGAAGAAGTAACCTTGAGTATTCAACCGTAATTTTGGGGTCAACACATGAACTCGTCTCACTCTCAGAAAATGCAATGAAAGAAGTAACAAATAGAGACTCTATGAAAACAGCTAGCGTAAGCAAGACTATTACTATTACAAAAGAAATTTTTTTCATAAAAGCAAGGATAATTTATCTAATGTATCGGTAAATTCTCTCATTCCAACATCAAATGCTTCCTTTTTTGTGAGATCAATACCAACCGCCTTTAATATATCAAGTGGATAGGCAGAGCCGCCAGATGATAAAAAGGTCAAATAATTATCTAAATATGTAGAATCTTGTAGCAACCTCGCCGAAATATTTACTGCTGTTAAAAAACCAGTAGCATATTTGTAAACATAGAATGCACTATAAAAATGTGGTATGCGCGACCACTCATAGTTTAACTCATTATCAATCTCAAAATTTTCACCATAATACGTTTCATTTAGCTTGCGATATATATCATTCAAACTTTCTATCGTAAGTGAATTGCCAGCTTCCTTTTCTGTATGTGCAAATAACTCAAATTCTGCAAACATGGTTTGTCTAAAAACTGTTGTCCTAAACATATCAAGGTAATACGACAGTAGATACGCCTTCATGTTTTCATCGTTAGTATTTTTTAATAAATGCTTTAAGAGCAGTATTTCGTTTACCGTGCTAGCAATCTCGGCCAGAAAAATAGGATAGTCGGCTTTTTCGTAGCACTGATTTTTATTACTCAAATAGCTATGCATCGCATGGCCCATTTCATGCGCTATTGTGAAAATATCATGTGTTGTTTTCTGGTAATTTAAAAGTACTACAGGATGAACGTCATAGCAGCTTGTTGAATATGCACCATTTCTCTTATTTTGTGTTTGCTCAACGTCAATCCATCGATTCTTGTATGCTACTACCAATTGCTCACAGTAAGTAGCACCGAGTGGATTAAGAGCTTTAACTACAAGCTCATAGGCTGCGTCATAGTCTAACTCTAAAGTAACCTCGTCAATCAAAGGCACATACATATCGTATGCATGAACACTTTTTAGATTAAGAACACGTTTCCTTAGATTTACATAGGAATGTACGGATGGTGTGGCCCTTTTAACTACGCTCAAAAGATTATTATATACACTTGGATCAATTCTCTCCGAGAAAAGTGCTTTCGCAAGTGAGTTTTTGTGTTTTCGGATTTTAGCCAGTGCACAATCCTTACAAACACTACCATAATACGTTGCGGTAATTGTGTTAGAATTAGCAATGTAGGGTTTGTAATATGCTTTAAATGCGCTTTCTCTAACACTACGGTCACTGTTTTGTAGTAGTAACGAATATTCACCATGTGAAAGAAGGATATTTTCGCCATTTGGGAGTGTTATTGACTCAAAACGCATGTCAGCGTTATCGATCATAGTAAAGATTGTGCGAAATTCACCAGAAAAAGAGGAAACCCATGAAAGTAGCATTTCCTCGCTCTTTGTCCTAATATGCTTCTTGTTTTTTGATATATCTAAAAGATAAAGTGAATAATTCGTGTAAAGCGGATCATGTGCTAGCTCCTCTAAAACCTTTGTTGGAAGTGCTGATAATGTAGGTTCTATAAATGATATCGCAGTCGATGCATCAACAAAGAGTGCCTTTGTCCTTTGAACAAAGGCTTGAGCTTGAGCATCGGTGGTATTTTCATCCTGCTTAATGTATGCATATACATAGAGTCGTTCAACAAGCCTAAAAAGTTTACTTCTCAAATCTAGGTAATCAAACGCTTCATCTTTTTTAAACGTCTTTTTAAGGCCATTAATTTTCTTAATAAGCTCTTCAGCCTTTGAAAAGCATGAATTTATTTCTAAATCGTTGGCAAAAAAACCAGAAAGATCCCATTTTCTACTTTCGCAAACATCAGAGCGAGATAGTGGCATGAATCAACCTCCTTATAAAACAAAGCTACATTTATGTGATATGTAAATGCTGTATTGCTAGTTAATATTACTCTACACTAAGTGGCTGTGTCAACTAATAAAGGTCATTTAAGGATACAAGTTTATTAGAGCGGTTACTCTTCACACCTTAATTGAGATTAATCTTTTAAGCATCCGATCGGAATAATGCACACGCCATCATGACGCTTATATGCCATTTCGCCACCAGTTATAACAATCAGAAGTTCAGGCTCTCTCATCTTAACCTCCTCCCTTTCGTTATAGCCTCGAATCAATCTTTGTAATTCGACTAAATGTCCTGTTGCCTCTTCAATTTTCTTACTACCAAGCTTGAATTCAATCAATGCATATCTTCCATCCCCAAGCCTGAGTACACAATCTGCTTCAAGTTCTTTTCTGTCATGATAATATGAAACCTCTCCGCCTAAAGTTTCTGAATAGACCTTTAAATCCCGGTAACATAAGGTTTCAAAAATAAAACCAAATGTCTTAAAATCTTGCATTAATATTTCAGGTGTAACTTTAAGTGCGGCAACCGCTATGGATGGATCAGAAAACTCCCTTTTATTTGATGACCTAATAACTGTTTTCGCTCTAATTGCTGGTGCCCACGCCGAGACATCATCTATCACATACAGTTTATTAAGCGATGCTATATATGAAAGAAAAGTGTTCTCGCTTATTGAACCGAAATTTGCAGAAATGTCTTTCATCATTGTTTGATTGTTTGCTAGCGTTGAGATATTTCTTGCATAGGACCTTAAAACCTCGCGTACCCTACGTGGATCACGGCCAACATTATCAACATTTGATGCATCGTTTTCGCAAATATTATCAAGATATTGAGATACAACAGAAAGCTTTGATCTATTCGACCCTTTGCTAAGGCTTGCAGGCCAACCTCCCCGACAAGCGGCAAAAATTAATTGCTCAACAGATAAATCCGATTTTATTCCATCAAAATCATAATTTTTATCATCAAACAATTTCGATAAGCTTATCCTACCATTTGATTCCATTGATTCATAGAGGCTCATCGGATGCATAACTAGTCTTGCTATTCGCCCCGTCCCAGTGTGCATAATTTTAGATTTATCTATCACTGTTGAACCAGTTAAAATAAATAGTCCATCCTTGTTTCGTTTGTCAACTTCCATGCGGACGGCATCCCATAAAACAGGTGCCATTTGCCATTCATCTATTAGCCTAGGATTCTCCCCTAAAAGTAAAAGCGATGGCTTCGTTTCTGCAGTGTAAAGATAAGCTGAATTTTGGTCAGGATCTTGCATTTTCAAAATGCTTTTGGCTTGCTTTTCAGCGGTAGTAGTTTTTCCACACCATTTAGGTCCAGCAATCAATACCGCGCCAAAACTCTCTAATGTTTCCTTTAAGACATTATCTAGTATTCTTGGTAAATAGTTCATGTTTACAGGTCCCTTTCTTCTTGTTTATAGCTACTACACTCAGTATTTTGTTAAATATCATTCTGGATTTTACTGGTTCTGCTGCGGTGTTTTGATTAATTTCGTTGCGGTGTTTTGATAAATTTTTATCAGGTGTTTTGATAAATTTCTCTCAGGTGCTTTGATAAGCCTCAATAAAATAATATGAGCAATACATTAATTTGTCAGGATCTTGCATTTTCAAAATGCTTTTGTCTTGTTTTTCAGCGGTAGTAGTTTTTCCGCACCATTAAGGTCTAGAAATCAATACCGCACAAAAACTTTCTAATGTTTACTTTAAGAAATTATCTAATATTTTGGGTAAATAGTTCATGTCTATAGACCCCCTATCTTCTTGATCATAGCTACTACACTCAGTATTTGTCAAATAACATTCTAGATTTTACTGGTCTGCTGCGGTGTTTTGATAAATTTCGCTCAGGTGTTTTGATAAGGCTTAGTAAAATAATATGAGCAATACATTAAAATGTTATTACAGTTTAAAAGAGAATTTAAAATATCTGTTAGTTTAATTTTTGATCCAATCCAGTTTTAAAAAAACCAAGAGCTACTTATAAAATATAAGCTCTACTCATGTTTTTAAAAATGAAAACTAAAAGAATTTTTGTCTCTAGCACTCGATTTTAAATCGACGGCTTTTTTAGCTACACTAAATACAATTATTAACAAATTCTATTGCATTACTCTTACTCTGCTCTCTATAAAATGTATTTCTTCATCGGATAGGTTATATTTTTGATATAACTGCTTATCTATCTCACTAACAGATTTTTTCCAATCAATATCACTTGTTGTGGTAAAGTTTTGTATAGGAACATAGGCCCAGGTGTCTCTATAATTGAAAGGCTTAAACTTCAATATGCCAATCATCACTCTTAAAAATTTAGTTTTAATGTATTTAAGCACAGCTATTGCTTCAAATTCTGTATCATAGCAACCCACTGTTAAAAAGGTATCAGTGCAAATTGTCATCGGTGTGCCGAGAATCGGTGTGCCGAGAATCGGTGTGCTAAATATTTCTCCAAGCGCACCACTCCCATTTGCACGTGGAATCAAAACCTTCCACTTTTTAGCTAGGTCTATGTTTTTCTTTAGATCCTTGTTTGCAATATAGTTTTCTGCTCTTTTAGATTTGTATAAACCATGTATCTTATAGTCATCTTCATTTTGTTTAATAGGAAAAAAATCAATTTTTTCATTGTTTTTTTCAAAATAATCGCTAATGAACCCAAATGGGTCCCAAGAAGAAACAATACTACTAAAGTTACCAAGCGAAAAATCGATTTTTTTTAAAATTTGCAAAAGTTCATTTTGTCGTATTACCGTGGTGTCATTTGTGTTTTCAACCAAATATCTTACCTGCTTACTTGATCCATTTTTGTCTGAAAGCGTGTACTCTAATTTGCCATCATGATTTTTGTTGTGGAGAAAATAGCAAACCCCACCCTTAATATCAACACTAGGAAAAACATCCATTGAATTTACATAATCAAAAAATTTTTGAATATGATGATTGCTTTTAATATCCTTTTTAAACTTTGTTAACTCATTAAATGAGCCATTTTCAGTTCCTTCCCAGCCAGCAGGAAAAATCAAAGAAACCCATGTTGGATCTAAACTAAGTGACAGCTCATAAAAATTATGATAAACCTTTGTTGTCATTACATTCCCAATGGTTTCATGCTGATAGGGCGGATTGCCTACGACTACGTCAAATTTCATCTCCTCACTTCCTTTTAAACTCCAAGTCTTACGTTGGCACAAGTACCTTGCTACATCAAGTTTATTCTTAGTTTCTATGTCTTTGACAATATCTTGGTAAACTAAAATATTTACATTAGCATCTGTAAAACCTGCCAAGGTGCGTTTTGTTATACTCATTGCCATTTTTGTTTTGGTTATAACAAATATATTCTCGGATAAAACCTTTTTCCAAATGCGTGATATGCTATTTAAATCAGTATCAAGTGCCTCTTTATCTACTTTTTCTTTTTCAAATCTAAATTTAGAATATGCTAAGTACAGTGGGTATAGTCCTGTTTTTGAATTTATATCTAGCATATGCAAATCGCTGTTTTTTTCAAACAGCTCCCGTGTTACACCCTCATGAACTATTTGTCGTGGGTGTTCGCAAATTTTAGAATAGTCATCATTGTAAAAATTCCATCCACCCAAGGTATTGCCTAGGTGCATATTAACTACCCTCCACGGCGTTAGAACTGTTTCCTTATCAGGATTTTTAAAGGTCGCAAATAACTGTGTAAGCTGACTTGTGCGATCCTCTATTAAATGTTGTGCGTCACATGCATGAATAATACTATGAATGCGTTTCGCAGCTTTATTGAAAATATCCTCATCATAAAATTTGGTTAAGTAGCCAAAAATATTTTTGCTTAGATTTTTTGGCATAAATTCAGCCCATGAACAATCGTCAATATAATTTGTGAAATTTTTTAGTGTGAGTTCCTCGTTTAACGATATGTCTGCTCCATAAATGAGTAGTGGAATACGGACAGAGACCGCTCGCAATATTTTAACCCATTTTGAGCGCTCTGTTTTGGGTTTTTTGGTTTTTTCGGTGCTTTCAGCATCGATGGCATGCTCTTCCCCTTCATTTCCATCGCGACCTACTAAACCAGACACCGCCATATTTATTTCCTCCCAATTTTTAATACCTTTTCCTCCCGTGCTTGTTATTCCTTCTAAGGCTTGTAATATGTAAGTGTCGTAGTCGTCTAAATTGTTTAAAATGTCGTTGTATAGTTTTTCGTGCTCAAATCCAGTCCTAAATACTCGCTCAGCGTATGCTTTTTTTAAGGTTTCCATCATATTATTGACGTTGTATGGGATCATATTGCTTTTTTCAATTGCAATTACAGGACAAAACTTCAAAAAGCTTTCACATTGCTCTTTGTCTGTTTTATTGTTAAGCGCACCTGCCTTAACTGATAAATTACTAGCCTCTGCTAGCATTGTTAGTGTTCTATCTGGTGCAAAATCAAAAACAAAGCATTGGTCTTTAACTTGACCATCGATAGAAGCAGGGGTTTGAACTCTAAATATGGTTTGCAAGTATGCGCTTGCCGATGTAGAATACGATCCAGCTAAATAGAGAACTGCCGTCCATTCTGGGACAGTTACGCCTGTTGTAAGTTTGCCACAGGATAGTGTAATTGTATATTCATTCTCCCTAATTGTTTTTTCAGCTAACTCGAGCGCATCTCCGTATCGATTTTCACTGTCACCATCGCCAGCTACATTGGCAATTTTAAAATAACTGAATGCGGCGTCCTTATTTAGTAATGCCTCTAGTGCCTTAGCCTCCTTTACTCCTGGCACTTTCCATAAAGAATGCTTAAAATACCTTCTATACTCCTTGTTAGAAAATGGATAATTGGTGTTTTTTCTATCATCTCTAAGTAATTCAATGAATTTTTTTACATCGTCCTCATGAATAAATTTGCCTATATCATTATCGTTTTTCATTATCTTTTTGTCTTTATGTATATCACCAGTCCATACCCTAAAAAATTCAGCAAAATTGAATTCCTTATCTTCCATTGTTACATATTCATTATTATTAAAAACCTCACTTATATCATAGACGAAAATATTCATTTTAGGCATATCACCGTAGGGATTAGTATCGCCAAAATGCTCTAATTGCCATTTTTCCTTAGCTTCCTGCTCCATTGTATAGTCCCAGGTCAAAATTTCCGATGGTAGATAATCATGGCCTTCAAGTAGATTAAAAGGAGTCCCAGATAAGGCTAGAATTTTTGTGTTTTCCTTTTTTAGCAATGAGAAAACATTTAATCCTAGCTCAGTCTGCGTCCCTTCGTGAGCTTCGTCCACTATTATAAGGTCCCAATCTGCCTT
Organism: Christensenellaceae bacterium; assembly: GCA_031288735.1. GTDB lineage: Bacteria > Bacillota > Clostridia > Christensenellales > DTU072 > JAITQU01. The sequence continues at coordinate 3,011 of JAITQU010000145.1, read as the reverse complement.
GAAAATTTGGTCGTTTTTATCAAGACTACTGTTTTCATTTACAGCGTTTGAGCCTCTTAAATCCTGGATAGATGCAAAATAAATATATTTTTGATCAGGATCTGTTGGAATTTCCTTTACGCCCTTTGGTATGAACAAGTAATCATCTGTAATAGTGCTAAATATTGCAAGGTAATTTTTCTGCCAAGAACTTCCGACAACTGGTCGATGTGTTATAACGATTGTTCTTTTAAACCCTACCTCCTTTATAACCTCAAGCGCACATAGTGTTTTCCCAAAACGCATTTTTATATTCCATAGCATTCTTTTGCCAGTCTTAAATCGATTGATTGTTTCGTTTATTACTTTTTTTTGTTCGGGGTAAAATATTATAGAGGCATATTTTTTTGATATTTGATTACCTTGTAATATTTCTCTCCCTTCTTTTACTGCTGTTATTGCGTTTTTTGCAGTTTGAAGATTGCAATCGGCAACCCACTCGTTTGCACCAACTCCAAACTCCTTTTTCTTGTGCCCTGATGCATATAAAACCTCACGAACCATTGCATCAGCACTTTTATGCTCCGAAAATCCAAACACCTCGTTTTTGTCTGTGACAGCAAGCTCTGTCCATAAAAGGTTATATGATATAGCAGCTGTAGTCGTGTATTGCAAAATACGCTTGTGTGCTTGAGTTTGAAGGGCTTCGCAATTTGGACTCAATTCGCTTTTTTCATATCCCTTTATAGTAGTCTCACCAATCTTGAGACAATTCTTATGCGCCTTGTCTGAAATTTCAAAAATGTATACTAACTTATATGATAAAGTATTGTTAAATGTTGCTTTCTCCATTGCATTACACTCATCTATTTATTTTCATGCTTTTAGTTAATCGGAATTTTTTCATTTTATATTCATCATTTCATTTTATTTTACCTTTATAGTAAATTAATTAATAAATTTAGTTTAATTATACTAAAAATCCACATTCTTGCCATATTTTTATTATGATATCTTCTAAGCTATAGCTATACTTAATTTGACGTTGTCTTGTTATTTTTTAAATAGAGAATTTATCCTTTAGGTATTCTTCTAACTCTCTTATCCAACTTTCACATTCTGCATCGCTAGGCATGCGCCAATCGCCTCTAGGAGATAGTGATACCGTACCAATTTTGACACAATCTGGTAGACAACTTCTTTTAAATTGATTTGAAAAAAATCGTTTAATAAAGACAAGAAGCCACCTTTTTATCGTTTCAGGAGTGTAGTATCCATTATAGGCTAATGTTGTTAGCCTAAATACCTTAGATGGTGGGAAAGCCTGTCTTATTAAATAATATAGAAAGAAATCATGTAATTCATAGGGGCCGACTATGTCTTCCGTCTTTTGTGTAATTTCATTATTTTCGGATGGTAATAATTCTGGACTTATTGGTGTATCTAAGATGTCAGATAAAACCTTTTTGAGCTTAATATCTCTTTCTGCCTCGTGGGAAATAAGATATTTTACTAAGGTTTTCGGAACTGATGCGTTTACTCCATACATTGACATATGATCACCGTTGTATGTTGACCATCCTAATGCTAGCTCAGAGAGATCACCAGTGCCTACAACAATTCCAGAGTACTTATTTGCCAAATCCATTAATATTTTTGTTCTCTCTCTTGCTTGTGCGTTTTCATAGGTTGTATCTCGACTTGTATCTGTATGTCCAATATCTGATAGATGAAGTTTACAAGACTTGTTAATATTAATCTCAAAAAAACTAACTCCAGTAGTAATCGCTAAAAGCTTTGCGTTTTTTTTGGTTTTCTGAGATGTCGCAAATCCAGGCATGCTAACTGCTAATATATCCAAAGGATTGCGGTTTAGCATTTTGATTGCACGCATACACACAAGTAAGGCAAGCGCAGAATCCAATCCCCCACTTAAACCTAGTACAAGTTTTGTGTTAGGACCTAAATGCTCAATTCGTTTTTTGAGCCCATGTGCTTGTAGTGAAAGAATAAACTCGGCGCGCTCAGTCAATTCAGGGTTTCCACTTGGCACGAATGGATATTTTGAAATAAACCTAGTAAGAGTGGTATCGTGAATGTCTAGTGAAAAAAAGATCGTTTTGTGATTTTTAAGCGATTCATAATAGTTTGCAAGTTTAGCTCTCTCAGTGCTTAACATATTTACATCGATTTCTGTTGTTATTAGCTCACTACTTTCAAATGGTTTTTTTTCGACTAGTAATTTGCCATTTTCGGCTATTAAACTATGCCCTGAGTAGACAAGATCGGTGCTTGACTCACACTCAGAAGCTGAAACGTAGAGATAAGCTGAAATCAAGCGCGCAGATTGTCCTATAACAAGATTTCTTCTGTACTCTGGCTTTCCTATTAGCTCATTACTTGCTGAAAGATTTACAATTACACTAGCCCCAGCCTTTGCATGTAGGCAAGATGGCGGTGTCATCACCCATAAATCCTCGCAGATCTCTACAGCAACAGAGAGATTTGGGATTTCTATGCACTTAAAGATTAAATTTGTAGATACCTCATAACTTTCATTGTCAATAAATATTGTGGTATTTAAATCACGCCCCGATGCAAATTGCCGTTTCTCATAAAACTCGTTGTAGTTAGGGATGTATGATTTAGGTACGATTCCTAAAATTTTTCCATCAAAAATAGTAGCGCATACATTATATATAAGGGAGTTAATGCGGAGTGGAAGCCCTAAAAACACAAGCATTCTCTTCCCAATTGTTGATTTTTTCACTTCAATGAGTGCCTTGATAGCAGAATCTAGGACCACATCCTGATAAAACAAATCCCCTAGTGTGTAACTAGTAAGGCATAATTCAGGGAAAACCAATACTCTTACATTTTCAAGATACGCCTTGTCCATTAATTCAATGATTTTACCTGCATTAAATGTTAAAGACCCAACCTTAAGAGATGGTATGGCAAGCCCTACTTTAATAAATCCGTGTTGCATCTTATATCATCCTGTGACGTACTCCCGCCGCCTAACGCCTACG
>JAITQU010000065.1 GCA_031288735.1 Christensenellaceae bacterium | reverse complement strand
TTTAATACAAATTTACAAGAAATCCCTACCCATTCTTTGAAATTTGAAGTTGCGCGACATAATCCCTATAATCGCCACATAAACCGCAAAATATGCATTTTGACGGTCGAACCATTTATTCAAAATAAAAGCTAATTAGGTCCATGGAAGAAAGCATGAAAAGATTAAAAATTAAACATTTAATTATTTTAGTACTGTGTGGCTTGCTCCTCACAATAATATTGTCAAGCTGTGATAGTAACACTAACGGTCCAACTAATCAAGGAAACGTACCTACGTTTGTTGGGATAACTGCTAGAAGAGTAGCGAAAGCTGGCAGAGAGGAAATTGAGGAATCTGACACAATTTGCTTAGATGTAGAGGATGGTAAGGTTGAAACCTTAATAATAACTGTTAATTTGCTAAATAGTAGTGGTCTAGAGATCACATCGCTAGTCGTAAACGAAAAGACGTATTCATATTCGAATGCGCTTAGTGATGGGTTTTTTATAGCAGACAATAATACTAAATTGACTCTTGAATATACCCCGCAAGTAACGACGGGCGAGGTGTCCATAGCCTTATCAAATATCTATTACAAAAAGAATAACAAGGTTGAGCAAGTCCAAATAAAAGCAAAAAATTCTATAAATGCGATAATAGATCCTAACTACACTTATACTTTAAATATATGGGAAGCATCGCATATTGGAGAGGGTGGCGAGCTTGTGGATGCTCAATGGGTAAGTGTTACAAATCCGATAGGATACATGGATCGATTAAATTCTGAAAACGGAGTCTATACCGAGGCTCAGATGTCATATATAGAAAACAATTTATTAAGTCTTGGTTATTGCAAAGAAGGATATGGGTTTGCTGGATGGTTTAGTCAGGAGAATGGTGGTGGCTTCGAGGTTAAATATAATGCATACTATACATTTAATTATGATTTGACACTCTATGCGCATTATGAAAATCTGTACAATTATGTAGTAAAAACAGACAGCGATGGTGTGGAATATGCGGAGATTATATCTGTAACAGCTACAGCACGCAGAATTGCATATAACACACTAAGCAGAGAAGAGGGTTTGTTTGCTGATGAGCTCACAATTTTCAATAACATAGATGGGTATCCCGTTAGAACAATAGGAGCAAAAGCATTTTATGATGAGCTATTGCTAGGCGTAAGAATAAACTATGGGATATTAGAAATTGGAGAATCAGCATTCGAGAATTTCCAAGGCAACATAACCTTTTATCGTTTGAATCCACCCTTTGAAAATCCAATGCTACGCTATATTGGCAAAAGGGCATTTGCAAACTGGCATTATGCGCTCGGTACACAATATTTTTTCATTCCTGATACAGTTGAGCATATAGGAGAGGAAGCATTTTTAGGAACAGGATGGCATACAAGACTATCATATGTCTCTAATGTAGCTGACAATAATGGTAGCATTACAAGAACAAGCTCGCTTTTTATTCCAAACTCAGTTAAGCGTATAGAAAAAGGTGCATTTAAAAACTCGACATTTGAAAAAATTTATTTCATGGCTGACCCTGCCCTTGAGTTTTTAGGTGACGAGGTGTTCGCAAATTCTACAAACTTAACAACGCTGTTTACATCAGTAATTATAGCTTCCGCCAATTTCGTTTATGCAGGTGATAGTTATACAGGGATTTCAGAGATCCCAAGTAGCGCATTTGAAGGCTGCTTTGTAAATGCTAAGACCGTAACTGCTGATTTAAGATTTCATGAAGGACTTTTAAAAATAGGTAATAGAGCGTTCTTTTCAATAGCAACACAGAGCGTGCAGGAGCTAACGTTCCCAGACTCCTTAACTGATATAGGTGAATCAGCCTTTGCAAACATGACAAAGTTAACTCAAATAACATTTGGCGATAATAGTAGTCTTAGAAACATTGGTGCGTATGCATTTTTAGCATCTCAAGTAAAGGAAGTCGATATAAAAAGTGTTCACCTAATATCATACGGGGCCTCGCCGTTCATGTATAATCTAAGTCTTAGAACGGTTTATTTTTCCGCTACAACTCCCCCTATATTCCGAGATCCTACTTCAATACAGGGACTTACTGCAAATTATGTTAAGTATATCGTGCCAGATGCTACAGCATATAAGCAAAGTGGTAAGGGGTGGTCGGCGCAAAGGGTTTATTCGAAAAACATGGTTTCTACTAGAGATGCATCAACACTTGCATCCTATGGCTTTGAAGAGATTGTTGGCGGAGTGAGAATAGTTTATATAAGCGAAATCAATGTAAGAGAAAGTGCTGTGATCGTTATTCCACAAACAATAAGGGTGGAAATTAATGGTGAGTTATTCGACAAAAGAGTATTAGAAATAGGTGAGTATGTTGCTAGCAATAATATTGAGGAATTAAGATTGCCTTTAACCATTAAAAAAATAGGGCAAAAAGCGTTTATTGGATGTGCAAAGTTAGCTAAAATAGGACTAGGCAATTTTGGCGAAATGAATGATGGCTTTCGACATCTGTCCTCTTTAGAGGAAATAGGTGCAGAGGCGTTTTCTGGTACAAAAATATCAAAATTTATTGCGCCGAGGAATATAAAATTAATTGGTAATAAAGCTTTTGCAAACATAGCAACACTACTTACAATATATGTAAATCCCGAAGAAAGCGCAATTATCGATACTGAAGCATTCTCAAGGTGTGGAGTAACAACGGTATACCTTGGAATGAAGGTGAACATTTTAGGTGATGCATCTTTTAGTTACTGTTCGAACTTGACTGATGTATATATCTATCGAAGCTATCCACCATCAGTACCAGCAAGTGCAATACTTGGCCCATTCTACGGATCCGATCAGAATAATAACTTTGCTCTACACATTCCACTTTCTGCCACATCAACGTTTACTCAAGCACAGTATTTTGATGATTTTAAATATACTGAGACATCTGATCCAATACCAGCACCAGAAACACTGTAATTTGAGGGGCAAATGCGAATTTTTGAAATAGTAATAATTGCCATTGGGTTATCGATGGATGCCTTTGCTGTGGCAATTTGTAAAGGCATCGAACTTAAAAAATTAAAAATAAAACACTTATTGATTGTGGGTGCTTACTTTGGGATTTTCCAAGCACTCATGCCATTGACTGGTCATTTTATAGGAACGCTCTTTGAAGGATTTATTGAAAAATATGATCACTGGGTGTCATTTGGAATACTTACAATTGTAGGGGTTCGTACACTAGTGGGAGCATTTAAAAAGAAAAAAACACAGGAGCCAGCTCAAAGTGCCAAACCAGATGCTGAAAATGAAAAAAGCAATAATAATGACGAGATTGCAACAAATAAGATTGATTTAGCGTTCAAAATGATGTTACCACTAGCTGTAGCGACAAGTATTGATGCATTAACAGTTGGTGTAGGATTAGCGTTTGTACAAGTCAATATTTATCTGTCTATAATTATTATTGGGGCAATCACGTTTATGCTTTCAGCATTGGGTGTCGTAATAGGACACCTTACTGGGTTAAAATTCCACAAAAAGGCAGAAATTGCAGGCGGCATTATTATAATCCTAATTGGCATTAATTTCGTTTTAAATGGATGGCTTTATACAATCTAAGGATAGTCTTATTAAAAATGCAACAAAGCCTAATTTTTCAGTCTGAAAATGGTGTTGTAACTTTAGAGTTTTATTTGAGGCGATGCGCTTTGATGTTGGCGCTTGGCTAAAAATATTAAGATTATAACAATAACGACTGCAACTACACAAATAAGAGCAATAAGTAAGGCAAGTCGCTGATAATATGTAATCCCCGAAGTAATGTTTTTTGAATTAATATAATAAACCTGATCTCTGTAAAGAACCCTCGTGAACTCATTTGTTTCATCAAAAACATCAAGGACAGTGCCATCATTGATTGACAACATTTCATCGGCATCTGAAGAGGGCATAGAATAAAGACTTACGTCGCGTCCTACGCTTGTTGCAGTAACTCTCATTCGCTTAATAGTAATTGAAGAAGTCTGTAGATAGACGTATAGCACTTTCCTTTGTACATATCCTTGAATATTGTCTTGCTCAATCAAACACCAAGAATCATATTCAGTTATTATTTTTACAACCTCATTTTGTTTTAGAGTTCCAATGATTTCTGATTGAGTATCGTCAGCTAAATATATGTTTGCAACTACAAGAGCACAGTAACTAGGCGCACTCTCTGCAAATACCGCTTGTGTAGGGAGGAAAGTAGAAAGAGCGAGCATAAGAAAAATTAAAATTAAGATTTGTGTCTTAAACTTGATCATAATCAGTCATTAAATAATCCATCGCACTTCAAAAGGATTGGATATTATAAGTTCACCCCATTTGCCGTCTTTTTTTACACGACAAGAACCATCAGTGACAGCGGTTCCAGCATCATATTTAAAGTCAACAATTACATTGTTGTTTTTATCGATATAGCCACAGCTTCCATTTCTGCATACGCAAGCGTATCCTTCGCTAAAGCTTGTAGTAAAATCATATTCTATAGGAATTACCTCTACGCCTTTGCGATTGATAAATCCAAACAAATCATCTTTTTCTACGCAACATAATTCTTCCTTGAAAGAAAAAAGTTCATCATAGAGGGGAGCCACAATTTCTTTCCCAGAACGATCCACAAAGCCCCATTTCCCACCACGGTTGATTTTCACATAGATATCTGTTGGGATAGGCTCAGTTCGCTTCTTTGGGCGATGACGATCACGTTCGTCCTTTTTGCCCTTTTCACTGATCTCGACAATTGGTGTTTTGCTTGCTTTTTTTTGTAGGTTTATATTTTTAGTGTTTTGCGTTTCTGTCTTATTATTGGGTTGTTGTCTTTGATTACTTTGTGATGGTGTGAATGGCTTATCAGGCTGTCGATCTTTATTAGATTGAATAAAGTTTGATTGTGTTTTTGACAGCTGAGATTGTTGATTAAATTGAGCTTTATTTGTAATTACAGGTTGAGCACTTCGTTGCTTCTCATTCTGCTTAATATGGCTAGTCGCATCCTTTGTATTCAAATACGGTTGTTTCTGGTTGCGCTCAGTATTACTAGATGATCTGTTCATTTGAGATGGTGGGCTTTCCCCAACTATCTTATTTGAAAAAGGCTTAGCTCTTTCTATCAATTGTGTTTTATTGTTAGCTTCTTGCTTATTTGTGACCAGACAGTCAATATCGGCTATTACTTCATCGGGTCTAAAAGCAATTCGATGTGGCTTTATGGCGTTTTGTAATTCTAGGAGATCCTTTTTATTAAATGTAGATATTTTATAAAAGTCCTTAGAATAGCGCCTTGTTATATCATAAAAGGTTTCAATCTTGCCCGCTTTTAGTTTATCTGATAAACCAGGACTCAGCGTCAATGTGTCTGTTGATTTTGCTAAAAAGGTTGCATCATAGGGCGGGACATAGTTATCTTCCTTTTTTGGGGCCTTCTTTTTTCTATGCCAATTATTGTTTTGGGACATACTACTCGCAGGATAATGTTGCATTAAATTTAACCATCCTAAGGTTAACAACATTACTAAATTAATAGATTGATAGTTTTGAATTAGAGATTATATCAACACACTAGTTATAAAGACATGGTGTAAGGTGTTTTTGTTTGATAGACAACTTGCTTATATATTAAGCATACGATTTTCAAACTAATGGTAATTGGAAAAAAGATTTATGTATGATCAATATTTAATACAGCAAAGTTCTTAAAACCAAAAATATAATGGAATTAGAACTAAAGTTTGGCAGTTATAGTGCAGTTTCTAAAGCATTATCTAACGCTATAGTAGCATATTTTTGTGTAAAAAACAACAAATACCACGAAAAAAACAGATAATTGACAGTTCTAGAGTTACTGCTTTACTATTGAAATAGCATTTTAGACAGGACATGAGTCTATCATTAAATTCACATTCTGAAACTCTCAAAAGCACTACATAGATATTTAAATCGAAAATTTTACAGCTCAGATATTTAAATTTCTGTGTTCACAGACTTTTTCGGGTGGTAGATATTTATGTATCTAAGCTAACTTTCAGTCTCTTGAGATTGGCAGAGTAAAACCACGACCGTTTACTTCGCGTGCATTGGTTATAAAAACGAAAGCGCAAGGATCAAGTGCAAGAACCATCCTTTTTGTTGTAAGCAATTGTCGTTTTCTAGCAACACATAATAGGATTTTTCTTTCACTGTGAGTATATACTCCTTCCCCAGTTAGTATTGTAACGCCGCGGCCTAGCTTCTTAATTATTGCATCAGCTACCTCATCTGGTTTATCGGTAACAATATTGAAGACAACACTAGATTCAACACCAGTATGAATAATCTCTGCAGTTTTACTTGTGATTAAAATTGTAATACCAGAATAAAAAATAGGGGATAATATTTTTACAAATGCAGCGGATGGTTCATCGCCTTTTTCAATTGCAAGAATCCCTAAAATGCATGAAAGCAAAACGACAATACTGTCAAACAAAAACACTAACCACTGGACGTTTAGTAATGGGTTTTGAGCATATACCACCTTTGCAATTACATCTGTCCCTCCAGCGCTCGCATTAGAGAGCAACATGAATCCTAGAGATATTCCAGATAAAACCCCGCCAACTAAGGCAGCAAGAATCATAAAACTACTTTCGGCATTCGTAGCAGTAAATTGCGGGAATTTCACTCCGCTCATAAGTGCCATGAAACCAGAATAAAGCAAAACACAAATTGTGGTATTAATAGCAAACTTTAAATTTATTTTTTTAAGAGCAAGAAAAAGCAGTGGAGCGTTTAGCACAAAAATGGTTACTGCAGGATTAAACCACGATTGAGCAAGCGGGAGTGAATATTTAGCAACGGCATTATAAATGATAGAAGCGATACCACCGATGCCACCAGGTGCAAAACCATTTGGCACGACAAAGACATATGTTGCTACTGCACGGAGAAAACTCAGTAAACAGAGTGTTGAGAAAAATATTATTTCTCTTATTAATTTTCTTTTTGTATTTTTACTAACCAAATTTTTTTCCATATTTCTACCTTCTTCAAACAGATGCTTATAATTTTCTTCCTTATCTAATGAAAACAGCAATCAAAAGCTCAAAGTTAATGCGCATGTTTTCAAAAATTATTATATCATTATGTTTTAGTCTAAACAACATTTTTATAGCACCTTACACTGAATATGGTTAGTTTAAGTTACTGTTCACACCCCATATGGAAAAACATGGTCACTGTCCATCTTTTGTAGATATTGAAAGGTCAGCACTTTAGCGGGAAAAGACACATCAATAGCGTTTCAAATGCAGAAAAGCTCTTTTAACTAGCAATTTAAGAAATGCGTCTTGAATTTATCAACATTAACAATTAATTCCGTTGAGGTGTGAACAGTAACTAGTTTAAATTATTGTTCACACACTATATGAAAACAGCAACAAATTAATTGTTAATGGCTTAAATCTAAAACAAATTTCAAAAATTGCTATTAAAAGAGCATTTTAATTTGAGCGATCATGTTGTGACTTTTTGTGACTTTTCTAAAGCGGTGATAATTTTTAAAACAGCATATAGCGTGTGAACAGTAACTGGTTTAAGTTAGTACTTTTCCATCTTTATACGATTTTGAAAAACTTGAAGCCTTATACAATTTCTGTTGTAAAGATCTGTTTTTTTAGACTTAAATAAAAGTTTCGCAATTTACTGTCCTATAGAAAACGCTTAGATGACTTAGGACGTCCTCTAGTCCTCTTTATTTGTGAATTTTCATTGTTTTTGCTGGGTTTTTTTTCTAGGCTTGATTTAGGCAACAGAGCAGGTTTCGATAGCTCTAACCTTTCAAGTTCATCGAACACCATGCTTAAAGTGTGCACCCAATAGCCA